>CAMCJC010000014.1 GCA_945875065.1 uncultured Propionibacteriaceae bacterium
CCTCCTTCTGGCCGCCTCCTTCTGGCCGCCTGGCTCTGGCCGCCTCCTTCTGGCCGCCTGGCTCTGGCCGAGTCTACTCGAAGAGTTGACTTTTGCCCGAAATAGATATAACTTCGTCTTCAAGAAGCTGAAGTGCGACGAAGCACGACAAAAGGAGTTCGGCATGAAACGATCACTTCGGAAGCTCTTGGCCCTAGTCACGATCGCGACGCTGCTCTTCACCGGCGGCTGCTCCACGGCTGGAGGCGGTGCGACGGAGAGCAATCCGGAAATAGATGCGCAGGTGGACAAGGCGCTCGCAGAGATGGCGGAGAAGGTGCTCAGCAAGGGCCCTCACGGTGAAGAGGCCGCGTTGGCCAGCGAGGCGGACCTGACCGACGAGGAAGTCGCCAAGATCAAGGGCATGGGCCTGAAGGCGGCCCTGGTCATGCACTACGGCGGTAACGACTGGGCCAACGCCCAGATCAAGGGCCTCAAGGACGAGTTCGGCCGTCTCGGCGTCGAAATCCTCGCCATCACCGACGCAGACTTCAAGCCTGACAAGCAGGTCTCCGACATCGAGACCGTCATGGCGATGGACCCCGACATCATCGTGTCCATCCCGACCGACCCGGTGGCGACTGCCGACGCCTACAAGAAGGCTGCCAACGCGGGCATCAAGCTCGTGTTCATGGACAACGTCCCCGAGGGCCTCGAGCCCGGCCAGGACTACGTGTCCGTCGTCTCCGCCGACAACGAGGGCAACGGCGTCGTCTCCGCCCACCTGATGGCCAAGGCCCTTGGTGGCAAGGGAAAGATCGGCTTAATCTTCCACGAAGCCGACTTCTTCGTGACGCGGCAGCGCTACGAGGGTTTCAAGCGCACGATGAGCGAGCAATACCCCAACATCGAGATGGTCGCTGAGCAGGGCATCGCCGGCCCCGACTTCGCAGGTGACGCGCAGTCGGCCGCCAACGCCATGCTGACCCGCCACGCCGACCTGGCTGGCATCTGGGCCGTCTGGGACGTCCCCGCGGAAGGGGTCATGGCCGCTGCCCGTGAATCGGGCCGGGAGAATCTGAAGATCGCCACCCAGGACCTGGGTACCAACGTTGCTCTGGCCATGGCTAAGAACGACCTCATCGTCGGTCTCGGCGCGCAGCGCCCCTACAACCAGGGCATCACTGAGGCCCGGCTCGCCGTCGGGTCCCTGATCGGCAAGGACGCCCCGCCGTACATCGCCCTCGGCGCCGTCGCCGTCGAGCGCGGCAACGTCGTCGAATCTTGGAAGCTGGTCTTCGGCGACGAGGCTCCCGCCGAGCTTACGGAAGCCGCAGGGAAGTAGCCGTGATGGAAGCCAAGGCGGCTACTGATGATGGGGCGGTCGGCCCCGACCGCACCGTCATCGAGATGAAGGGGATCCACAAGAGCTTTGGCGGCGTCCCCGTGCTGCGCGACGTCGACTTCGAAGTGAAAGCCGGCGAAGTGCACGCCCTGGCCGGCGGCAACGGCGCCGGCAAGTCCACCCTGATGAAAATCCTCCAAGGCGTCTATTCCAAGGACTCCGGCGAGATCTTCGTCGATGGCAAGGCGACCACCATCGACTCGTTCCAGTCGGCCAAAGCCGCTGGCATCGGCATGGTGTTCCAGGAGTTCAGCCTCGTGCCTACCCTGACTGTGGCGCAGAACATCTCGCTTACGGTCGAACCACGCACCAAGCTTGGCCTGATCAACGATCGGGCCGCCCGGGACAGGGCCCGCGAGATTCTCGGCGGCATGGGCGTCGACATCAACCCGAATGCCGAGGTCAGGAGCCTGTCGACGGCGTACTGGCAGCTCACCGAGATCGCCAAGGCCCTAGTACAAGACGCCCGGGTGCTAATCATGGACGAGCCCAGCGCGAGCCTCGCCAAACACGAGGTAGAGACGCTGTTCGAGTTGATCGAGCGGCTGAAGGCGCGCGGTATCGCGATCATCTACATCTCGCACCGCATGGACGAGGTGTACCGCATCGCCGACCGCATCACGATTCTCCGTGATGGCCGCCGCCTGCTCACCAAACCCCTCGACGAGGTGACGCCCGAGCAGATCGTCGAGGGCATCGTCGGCAAGCAGGTCGAGGGTGAGCTGGTCTACCAGGCCCGCGAACACACCAGCGACGAGGTGCTGTTGGAGGCCCATGATCTGACTGTCGGCACCCACCTGCAGGGAGCATCATTCACCTTGCGCAAGGGCGAGATCATCGGGCTGGCAGGGCTCATGGGCAGCGGACGGACGGAGCTCGCGCAAGCGCTCTTCGGCGTCGACCGAATCGAATCCGGCAAGCTTCTGCTCAATGGCGCGCCGCTGACGCTCGCGAGCCCCAAGGATGCCATCGACGCCGGCATCGTGCTCGTGCCCGAGGACCGGCGCGCCCAAGGGCTTGTCCTCGAGCATTCGGTGCGCGAGAACCTGTTGCTGCCCATCTTGGACGACGTAAAGCTCCGGGGTTTCGTCGACCCTCGACTAGGCCAGAAGAAGACCCAAGCACTCATTGAACAGTTTGGCGTCAAGGTGCAGGATCCAGGCAAGCCGGTCAATCGCCTATCCGGTGGAAACCAGCAAAAGGTAGTCATTGCCAAGTGGCTCGGAACTTCACCCCAGGTGTTGATTCTGGATGAGCCCACCGCGGGTGTCGATATCGGCACCAAGACCGAGATCGTCGGCATGATCCGAGAGCTTGCGGACGCAGGCGTTGGCGTCATCGTGATCTCGTCCGAGTATCCCGAGCTCCTCGCGGTCAGCGACCGCATTCTAATCATGCGTCGCGGCGCGATTGTCAAGAATCTCGCCCGGGAAGATATCCCGGACGAGGAAGCTCTCCAGCTTATGGTCCTAGGAGGATAACCATGGTGAGTTCCACTGCCGAAACCGCCGTGCAACCATCATTTGCGCAACGCCTTGGTCAGATCGACTGGCGGCGCTACATCATCTACATCGCATTCGTTCTGATCTTTGTCTTCTTTGCCTTCCTGCTGGGGCGACAAGGTTTCTTGTCCGGAAACAACCTCGTGAACATCTTCCGGCAAGCGGCAACGATCACGGTCATGGCCGTGGCGATGACGTTCGTGATCGCCTGTGCCGAGATTGACTTGAGCGTCGGCTCCGTCGCTGGCCTGTCCAGCGTCATCGCCGCCATGACGATCGCCACGTACGGTCTTGTCCCCGGAATCCTCGCCGGCCTAGCCGTCGGCGTAGTGATCGGCGGCATCAACGGCGCGCTGGTCAGCACCCTGGGCATCCCGTCGTTCCTGGTCACCCTAGGCATGCTGGGCATCGCGTTCGGCCTCGCCCAATGGATTACCGCGTCGGCTCCGCAGCCGATCCTGGATGAGACCTACATTCAGATCTTCGGCGGCGGCAACTTCGGCCCCATTCCCGGTCTTCTCATTTGGATGGCCTTGGCCATCGTCGCCGGCGTACTCTTCCTCAATCGCACGAAGTTCGGTCGCCAGGTCCTCGCTACCGGTGGTAACCGCCAGGCCGCGGAATACGCGGGCGTCAAAACCAAACGCATCAAGTTCACCGTGCTGCTTCTCTCGGGCATGGCCGCCGCACTGGCCGGCATGCTCTACGCAGGCCGCTTGCATTCCGGTCGGTTCCAGTGGGGCCAAGGCGACGAAATGTCGGCCATCGCAGCCGTCATTCTCGGCGGCACGAGCCTCTTTGGCGGTGCAGGATCAGTGGTTGGCACGCTCTTCGGTGCACTGCTCATGAGCCTTATCAACAATGGCCTCATCCTCGCCGGCCTTGATTCGAGTCAGCAGCAGGTCGTCCGCGGCATCATCATCATCCTCGCCGTGGCTCTCGCTAGGAAGAAGTGATATGACACGCACCCAATTCTCCTCCGGCATCGTCGGCGTTGGCATGATCGGTCGAGTCCACGCCCACGCGGTGAGGGCGGCAGGCGGCCGCCTGGCCATGCTGGCCGACACCTTCGCCGACAACGCTCAGACAGCCGCCGCCCAACTCGGCGTGGACCGCAGCACCTCGGACCCGATCGAACTGATCAACGACCCTGGCATCGACGTCGTGCACATCTGCACTCCAAACGCGACGCACGCCGAGCTGGCCATGACCGCGCTCAACGCAGGCAAGGCGGTCATCTGCGAGAAGCCGCTCGCGACGACGGTGGCCGACGCACTGTCGCTGCAGCACAAGGCCTCGCAGCGCGGGCTCGTGACGGCCGTACCGTTCGTGTACCGTTTCCACGCCAACGTCCGTGAAACTCGGGCTCGGATCGCTCGGGGCGACGCCGGCAAGCTGTGGATGCTGCACGGCTCCTACCTCCAGGACTGGCTGTCGCGCGCCAGTGACACCAACTGGCGCGTGGATCCCCGCGTCGGTGGTGCTTCCCGCGCCTTCGCCGATATCGGCGTCCACTGGTGCGACCTCATGGAGTTCGTAACTGGGCACCGCATCGTCAAGGTGAGCGCCCACATGGCTAACGCCTTCGAGGATCGCAAGGGCACCGAAGACGGTTGCGTCGTCCTGTTCGAGACGGATCAAGGCGCGACGGGGAGCGTCGTCACCAGTCAGGTCTCCCCTGGTCGCAAGAACCGGCTGTCGTTCTCGTTTGACGGCACCGAAGCGTCCTACGCCTTCGACCAGGAGAGCCCCGAGCAGCTTTGGGTCGGTGGGAGAGACCAGAACGTCATCGTCCTGCGTGACCCGAACACGGCACAGCCGGCCGCGCGCCTCTACTCGCAGTCCCCCGCTGGCCACCCGCAGGGTTACCGAGAAGCCTTCACATTCCTCGTCAACGACGTCTACCGCACGCTGCGTGGTGAGGACGTCGAGGGACTCCCCACCTTCAACGACGGACTTCGGGCAGCCCAGCTGACCGACGCCGTGATTGCCTCCGCACGCTCCCACTCGTGGGAGACCGTCCAGTCCGACAACGTACCAACCCAGTAACGACAGAAAGGAAAACGACCGTGAAGCTTGGCTACGAATCGAACACCTGGGGTCCGATCGTCGGTGACGCCACCGGCATCACCAGCATCAAGGACCTCTTCTACCGCTCCGAGGGCGACACCCTGAAGTCCGTCCGCGAGATCGGCGAATGCGGCTACCAGGGCATCGAAATCTTCGACGGCAACGTCATGGACTTCGTCGACGACCTCACCCCACTCAAGCAGGCGCTCACCGAGGCGGGACTCGAGGTGGCCGGCGTCTACACCGGTGGAAACTTCATTTACCCCGAGGTGCTGCCAGAGGAACTGCACAAGGTGCAGCAGTCCATCGACGTGGCAGCTGCTGTTGGCGCGACCTTCCTCGTCGTCGGTGGCGGGGCTAAGCGCGCCACCGGCACCACCGATGAGGACTACATCCTCCTCGCCAAGGCGCTCGACGAGATCCATGACATGGCTGCGGCCAAGGGGCTCGTCGCCGTCTACCACCCGCACCTGACCACCATCTGCGAGACCGCTGAGGAAATCGACAAGCTGCTCAAGCACTCGAAGATCGCGTTCTGCCCCGACATCGCCCACATTGCCGCTGCGGGCTCCGACGCCACAGCCGTCGTGAAGAAGTGGCTGAACCGCATGCCGCTCATTCACCTCAAGGACCTCCAGCCCGAGCCCTTCAGCTTCAAGCCGCTCGGCGACGGCGTCGTCGATGTGCGCGCCGTCGTCAAGGAACTCGCGGACGCGAAGTTCGACGGCTGGGTCGTCATCGAGCTGGACGCCCACGAAGACCCCAAGGGGGCTGCCGCCCTCAACAAGACCAGGATCGACGAACTATTCGCTGAGTTCGGACTCAGCTACGAAGAGAAGTAAGGAATACCACCATGGAAAAGCTCAACGTTGGACTCATTGGCGGCGGATTCATGGGCAAGGCCCACTCGCTGGCCTATGCCGCAATGCCGATGTTCTTCTGGCCTGCGCCGGCCATCCCAGTGCGCAAGACGGTGGCCGAAGTCACCGACGAGCGCGCGCAGGACGTCGCAGCCCAGTACGGATTCGAGAAGTCGACGTCGAACTGGCGTGACCTGATTGAGGATCCGGACATCCACATCATCGACATTGCGACCCCGAACAACATGCACGCCGAAGCCGCCATCGCAGCTGCCGAGGCTGGCAAACACATCATCTCCGAGAAGCCGTTGTCGAACACCTCCGAGGATGCTCGTCGCATGTACGAGGCCGTCAAGAAGGCCGGCGTCGTCAACATGGTGGCCTTCAACTACCGCCGCACCCCCGCGGTGGCGCTAGCCAAGAAGTACATCGAGGAAGGCGCCATCGGCGACATCCTCAACTTCCGCGGCACCTACCTGCAGGATTGGAGCGCCGATCCGGAGTCGCCGCTGTCGTGGCGCTTCCAGAAGGACATTGCCGGTTCTGGCGCGCTGGGTGACATTGGCACCCACGTCATCGACCTGGCGCGCTACCTCATCGGCGAGATCTCGGCGGTCAACTCCATGCTGGCCACCTGGATCCCGGAACGCCCGAAGCAGGACAGCGGCGTCGACTCCCTCGGCAACGCGAAGGGCGGCGGCCCGAAGGTCCCCGTCGACGTCGACGACGAACTCGTGACTTTGCTGAAGTTCGAGAACGGCGCCATCGGCTCTCTTGAAGCCACCCGCAACGCGTGGGGCCGAAACAACTTCATCACCCTTGAGATCCACGGCACCAGGGGCTCGATCTACTTCAACTATGAGCGTCGCGACGAATTGCAGGTCTGTTTCTCCGACGATCCTGCCGACCGTCGCGGATTCCGGACCATCTACACCGGCCCGAACCACCCTTACGGTGCCAATCTGTGGCCGATCCCCGCACTGGGCATCGGGTACGGCGAGACGAAGATCGTCGAAACCTACGACCTCTTGGATGCGATCGTCAACGGGCACGAAGCTGATCCCAACTTCCGCGACGGCTACCAGATCGCGCTGATCACCGACGCCATGGCGGCCTCGGCCGCCTCGGAGTCCTGGACCACGGTCCAGCGCGTCGAATCGTAACGTCCCGCGAGTGGTGTGGGTCCTTCGGGGCCCGCACCACTCGTTTCCGGCATCACCCATACATTTTGACGAGGAGCAAGCAATGACTCGACCGATCACTCTGTTTACCGGTCAATGGGCAGACCTGCCGTTCGAGGAGGTCTGCCGCCTGGCGGGCGAGTGGGGCTACGACGGCTTGGAGATCGCCTGCTGGGGCGACCATTTCGAGGTGGATAAGGCTCTAGCCGACGACGGTTACATCCCTGGCCGTTTGGAGATCTTGGAACGCAACGGACTGAAGGCTTGGGCACTATCGAACCACCTCGTCGGCCAGGCCGTCTGCGATGATCCCATCGACGACCGCCATCGCAACATGATTCCCGCCGATATCTGGGGTGACGGGGACCCCGAGGGTGTGCGTCGTCGGGCCGCGGAGCGGATGGCCGACACGGCCCGGGCCGCCGCGAAGCTGGGCGTCAAACTCGTGACCGGGTTCGCTGG
The DNA here is from genome assembly GCA_945875065.1 of uncultured Propionibacteriaceae bacterium. Lineage (GTDB taxonomy): Bacteria > Actinomycetota > Actinomycetes > Propionibacteriales > Propionibacteriaceae > Arachnia. The sequence goes on from CAMCJC010000014.1 coordinate 7,460, forward strand.
GTCGCCGATTTGGAAGTACGTCGCGATGTTCCCGCCGGTGGCGGATTCCATCATCCAGGCCGGCTACCAGGAGTTCGCGGACCGCTGGAACCCGATCCTCGACGTCTATGACGAGGTGGGAGTCCGGTTCGCACACGAGACGCACCCGAGCGAGATCGCGTACGATTACTGGACGACGAAAGCCACGCTTGAGGCCATCGGACACCGCGAGGCTTTCGGCATCAACTGGGATCCAAGTCACATGGTGTGGCAGCAGATCGACTGCGTCGGCTATCTGCTCGACTTCGCGGATCGGATCTACCACGTTCACTGCAAGGATACGAAGCTGCGCCTGAACGGCGGCCGCAACGGTCGGCTATCGTCGCACCTACCGTGGGCGGATCCCCGCCGCGGTTGGGACTTCATCTCGGTAGGCCACGGCGACGTGCCGTGGGGCGACGCCATCCGCGCGCTGAACCACATCGGCTACGACGGTCCGCTGTCGATCGAGTGGGAGGACGCGGGCATGGACCGCCTCGTCGGCGCCCCCGATGCACTGGCCTTCGTCCAGTCGCTCAACTTCGACCCGCCGAAAGCGGCGTTCGACGCCGCATTCGCGCGCGAGTGACCGGCAGCTCTAGCCGTACGACTGCATCACCTACCTTCATTGCACGCCGAGCTTTCGGCTCGAACTCGTCGCTGGGGGCAGGTGATGCAGCTTCTGTCTCTCGTCGGGGTCGCTATCATTCTCCGCCGCAGCACAACACAGCACCTGGAGGGTTATTCACAGGTACCCCCAATGCCGACTTGACAAGGCATGATACCGGATGGATGACTGCTTCTGAATAGCCCTCCAGGCTCATGCAACCGAGGTTGGCGATGCCAGCGTTCATCTTGCTGGACTCTTGCCAGGATGGTGAGGCAGCCTTGCCGGATCAATATGGACGAGGCCGGCCACTTCAGCGACAACGAGTCGCCCGCTCAACCTCGACGAACTCCGCCACATCGTCATCGCGTGCAACCCGAATCAGTACCTCGGACGGCGTTCCGGAAGCTTCTCATGCTGGATGCTGCCGTCACTTTGGACGATCTGGGATCTCCGCCCGGGAACCACTTGGAGGCGTTGAAGGGAGCGCGACCTGAAGCTGCCGTCGTCCTAGGATCCTCGCAACCGTCGGCGAGCACTTCCCGCCAGAGCTGGCGGATTAGGCCAGACTGCTTCACTGGCTGACCCTGGGTATCGTCTCCCGGGTGAGGACGTCGGTGCGCAGCACCTCCGAGGCATCGAGCACCTCAATCCCGAACATCCGGCCTTCGCGGTTAAAGTCGATGATGATGCCCGCATTTGACGGACGCCGCGACCACCTGACGAGCCGCCTCCCCCAGTCCGATCTCAGAAACGTAGACATACGCGACGTCGAGGCTCGGTTCGTAAATTAAGTCGCACGATGCCTTCCCCAACCGGTTGAGCCGGACATCCGACGACCCGACTAGACTGCTACCACCCGCTCAGCGACCTTGACCCCGGAAGTGAACCATGCTGCAACGCAACTACGTCACCGACGACGGCACGCACATCGTCGTCACGATCACCGACCCGGAGCCGGCGGAGGTCGACTGGCAGGTCCGCCTCCAGTCCAAGGGCCTAGCCGACGACTTCGACCGCCCCATCTACGGCATCGACGGCATGCAAGCCGTGGAGCTGGCCCTCAACCTGCTGAAGACCATTGAACAGGTCGAGGGACTGAAGCTGCCGAAGGGCTGACGGGTCTCGGCCCCGAAGAAATCGGCGATCGTTGGATATTCATTAGGCCCTTAAAGATGAGCACAGGGATATTCGAACACAAAGACCATCGCAGCTACACCCCGGCATCCGGCGTTCAAGAACGACGGCCCCACTCACCCTGCCCAGCCCCCGGCGGCACTAGTCCATATCGGGTTCGACGCCTTCGATCACGACACCTTCAACGACTTTCCCACTACCGTTATCGAGATGGTTCCAGTCGGCCGGAGGGTCCCCCAGAATCTTCCTGGCGGAACGAACCACCAAGTCCCCAAATATGGTATTCGCCCCCGCCCCCACTACCGCACCGATAGCCAAGGGTAGCTGCTTACCCAGGACGAGCACCCCTTGCTTTGCGCCATACTTGGTAATAAAACGCGGACCCAGGACCTTGTTGGCAGCTTTGATCGCTGACATCGGGATCCCCTCTATGATCGCCTTGCTCCAGTACGGCACGGTCCGCTTGCTCAGCGTCCGAGTGACCGTGGTCGCTCCTGAGTCTCCTAGGAGCGCCGTCATGACCAGGAATCGGCGACGTTCGATGTCCTCAACGTCAATCCCATAGATCTCCGCGAGTGTCAAGACGTACAAGACCGACGCCTCAAAGAATGCCACTAGGTCACCCAACGCCACCGGGACCTGAACTACACCATTCGGAACGACTGACGCCATACCAGCGGCTAGTCCGGAAGCAGCGACAGTGCCTCGATACGTCTTATTCAAGAATTTAATGAGTTCTTTGGGTGACTTACTAGAATGCATCCGACGCAGCCGATCAACGGTCTCTCGAGCAATCGGCATCTGATTCAGCAGAGCCTTGTTGAAATACTCAGTCGTCAACGCTTTCAACGGCATTATATCTACCGTTTTTACTCGCTTCACGCTCTCGTCTTCGTGCCACGTGCCGCCATCGCTACTCCTTGCCTACCGCGACCACCCTGGCCAGAGTCGTCGGCTCAACTGTGGTCAGGACTCTAGCGGCTGCTTCCGGCAAAACTCGTCACGCCCCGCTGGGCTACCACGCGCTGCTCGTCTGTCGAGGGGTCTGCCTCGAACAGCTCCTCCTGACGAGCACCAGCCGGCGCCTCACCCTCCCCCGGCAGCGGGGTGCTCTGGCCTTCAGGTCGTCTTCGCGGATGATCGGCACGCCGTCGACGTCGTCGAATCGGAGACCGCCGAAAGCTCGCGATCCTCTATCACGCGTCGCCCTTCCGAGGACGTCCTCACCGACCACCATGTAAAGCACCCTTGACATCCACGACGAGACATGTCAAGCTTGCTTTACATCGACTCGCTGGTCTCGGGAAGGAGTCGCCATGAAGAACTGGCCTCGTCCTGCACGCATCGCTTTCGCGGCAGTGATCGGGTTGTTGGGCGGTGGCGCGGGCGTAGCCCTAGTTGCCGCGCTCCGGCCGGAGACATCGCTGCCGATCGTCATCGCGGCCGCCCTGCCGGCCATGGGCATCCCGATCGGCGGTATCACTCACCTGCTGATCTGGCCGTCCGCCAAAGACCTCGCCAAGCAAGCCAAGGCCGAGCAGTCCATCGAACGTGTCCGGTACAAGGAGGCCGCGGCCACGGCCTTCGTCATTCAGACGGCGATCCTCATCTGGTGCACGGTTCTCGGGGGCCTGCCCGTCCTCTCCTGGCTGTCCCCGCTGACTATTTGGCATGTCGTCGCAATTGCGGCCCTCTCCTACGCGCTGTGTTACGCCCAGACCCGCTGGAGTGAGTCGCGGCGCTCGGCCCGATAGGAGCCGCACTCATGCACCACTGGAGTCGCACTAGACGCGTCACTACCGCCGCGGCGATCGGGGTTGCGTTGGGCTGTCTGCTCGCTGTGGTGGGCTTGGCGTCGCGACCCGAAAACTCGCCCTGGCTGGCCTTTGGCGTGTTCGCCCCGGCGATGGCCATCCCGACGGCGCTGCTCCCCTACTGGTTGTTCCGACCGTCGGCCAAGGCTCTTGCCGAGGCGGCTAGGAACGAGCACTCCATTGAGGAGACGTGGGGGCGTGACACCGCAGCCGGGGCCTTCTGGACGCTCGCCGTCCTGCTGTTTCTCAGTGATTCGGTGGGCCGCTGGCTAGCTGTCCCATGGCTCGCTCCACTGACCCACTGGCACATCTGGGCGGCGGCGATCGTCGCCTTCGCCTCCAACTACGCCCTGGTCCGCTGGCGGGCACGCTGATGCGCAACTGCCTCGCCGACCTCCGTACCGGCCAGGGCCTGTCTCAGCAAGCCCTGGCCGAGCGCCTCAACGTCACCCGCCAAACGGTAATCGCCCTGGAAAAGGGCAGATTCGACCCGTCGCTCCCCCTCGCGTTCCGCATCGCCCGCTACTTCAACCTGCGTATCGAGGACATCTTCACCCCCGACGACGAGTAGCCGCACGGTACAGCACGTCACACGCGCCCCTTCCGAGGCGGATCCGCGGCCGCGTGTGACGCGTTGCGCGAATTGTCGACTTTTCCTGGCGTCCGACGTCGCCACGGCCCACGCCCTCCCTGTGCACGAATCGCCGGGCTGGGTGAACGAGCCTCGCAAAACCCCTCGCCGCAGATCCTCCTGTTCACCCAGCCCGGCGATTCGTGCCCGGATAGGCGGGCCCGAGGAGGGGCGGGAGGAGAGGGGACGCGGGCCAAGGGTCGCCGGGAGCGGGCCGCGGCACGCATGAGAGAACTCTCATCTTCATCTAATTGGTGTCTCACGACCGCGTCCGAGGGTTGGTTCTAGGCCGCAACCAGCGGCGTGGAAGGAGACCAACGTGTCGCAGCCAACTACCCGGGTCGTGCTTTACAGCCACGACGCGCTCGGACTCGGTCATGCCCGGCGCAACCTGGCCATCGCTCAATCGCTCGCCTCGGGGATGCCGAACGCGATGGGGAACTCAGCGACCGGCCTGCTTGTCGCCGGCATCACCATCTCCGGCGTCGAACCGCCCGCCGGCTTCGACTGGCTCACCCTCCCCGGATTCGCGAAGGGCCCGAGCGGCTACTGCCCCCGCAGGCTGCTCGGCCATTCGCCCGACGCACTCGCCGCCCTTCGCTCCGAGATCATCGGCTCCGTGCTCGGCGAGTTCGCTCCGGACCTGGTCATCATCGACCGACACATCGCCGGTGTGCGTGGCGAGCTCACCACCCCGCTTTGCCGCCTCCGCGAGACCAGCCCCAACACCCGCATCGTTCTCGGCCTACGCGACGTCCTCGACCATCGCCTCACCACCGATCGCGAATGGGCCGCCCTGGGTGGCGCCAAGGCCGTCCGTGAGTTAGTAGACAGTGTCTGGATCTACGGTGACCCCACCATCCACGACGCCACCGCCACCGGAGAGGTTCCCTCCCCCCTGGCCGACGTCGCGACCTTCACCGGCTACCTCTCCGAGCACCGCACGCCCCTGACCAACGCCCGCCCCGCCCACCACCCCGACGAGCCATTCATTCTGACCACTGTCGGCGGCGGCTCCGACGGCTTCGATCTCCTACTCGCCGCGGCCCGCATGACCCCGCCCCCCGGCCACGCGCACCTCATCGTCACCGGCCCCCAGCTCAGCGCCGATCAGCGCCAACGAGTGGTCGCCGAGGCCACCCATCCGGCGACGACCGTCGTCGGCTGCGTCCCCAACCTCGCAAGCCTCATCGAAGACGCCGCCGCCGTCATCGCGATGGGCGGGTACAACACCTCCTGCGAGATCCTCGCGACCTCCACCCCGGCGCTGATCGTCCCCCGCAACAAGCCCCGCCTAGAGCAGACGATCCGCGCCAAGGCGTTCGCAGCCGCCGGTCTCGTCGACGTCCTGCACCCCGAAAACCTAACCCCAAACGCCCTAACCAACTGGGGAACCGACGCTGTCCACCGCACCGTCGACCGCTCCAGCCACGACGGCTCCGCCATCGCCTCGATTCCCGGCATCGCCGCCCGGCTCCTCGCCCAAACCGCACGGAAGGAAGTCGCATGACTATCGGATACGTCCTCAAGGTCTACCCCCGCTTCTCCGAAACGTTCGTCGTAACCGAGATGCTCGCCCGCGAAGCTCAAGGCGAAAAGCTCAGGATCTACGCCCTCCGTCCCACCACTGATACCCGCTTCCAACCCGAGATCGCGCGCGTTACCGCCCCCGTCACCTGGATTCCGCGACCTCGCAGCGGCGAAGGCCTATGGTCGCAGGTCGCGGCCGCCCTAGATTCTGCGACGATCCGCGCTCGTTTCCAGGAAGCCCTCCCCGCGCTCATGACCCTGCCCGGCGACGAGGTCGCCCAGGCGCTGCACCTCGCCGCAGCGATCGAACGCGACGGCATCACCCACATCCACGCCCACTTCGCATCCCTCGCCGGCCGCATGGCGTGGGCCGCGTCTCGCCTGACCGGTGTGCCGTTCACCGTCACCACCCACGCCAAGGACCTCTACCACGAGAGCGTCGATCCCCTCTGGCTACGGCGAATCTGCCTTGATGCCGACCGTGTCATCGCCATCAGCCGCTTCAACGAAAGCTACCTGAACAAGACCCTGAGCGGCACCGGGGCCCGGGTCTCACTGCGCTACAACGCCCTTGAACTCGACCGCTTCCCCTATCGCCCCGCCCAGCCCGATGCCACCCGCCCCCTGCGGATCGGCGCGGTCGGTCGCCTCGTCCCCAAGAAGGGTTTCGACGTCCTCCTCGAGGCCGTGGCGGCGCTCCGTGACGCCGGAGTCCAGACGGAGCTTCGCATCGCCGGCGACGGTGACGAACGCGACGCCCTCGCCCACCGGATCTCCGAACTGGGACTAGACAATGTCCAGCTACTCGGCCCGCTGCCCCAAGACAGTGTCAAGGAGCTGCTATACACCAGCGACGTCCTGGCCGTCCCCTGCATCCACGCCGCCGACGGCAACCTCGACGGCCTGCCCACCGTGATCCTGGAGGCCATGGCCTGCGGTACACCCGTCGTCGCCTCCGATATCTCAGCGATCTCAGAGGTCGTGCGGCCGGGCAGCACCGGCGTCCTCGTCCCGCCTGGCGACATCGCCGCCCTCGCCAAGGGCCTGACCAGCGTTTCGACCGGTGCGCGGCAGCTGACCGACGGAGCCCGCGCCCTGATCGAGGAGTCCTTCGACTCGCGCCGCCAGGCCGCCCAACTCCGCGACTGGGAGGAGGCTCGGCCGTGAAGATCGCCTACATCTGCGCCGACCCTGGAATCCCCGTCTTCGGTACCAAGGGCGCCAGCGTCCACGTCCAGGAGATCATCCGGGCGATGCGCCGCGCCGGCCACGACGTCCACCTCTACGCCACCAGGCGCGGCGACCAGCTCCCCGCCGACCTCGCCGACCTGCCTGCCGACGTCCTTCCCGTCGTCGCCGAGGATCCCGCCGCCCGCGAACTAGCCACCGTCAAGGCGGCCGAGGAGCTGGCCCAACGGGCCATCGCCGACGGTGCCGACCTGATCTACGAGCGCTACTCGCTGTTCTCCTCGGCCCTGGCCATCGGGACCGCCCGGCTCGAAGTCCCGGGCATCCTGGAGGTAAACGCGCCGTTGATCGATGAGCAGCGCCGCCACCGCCACCTCGTCGCCGAGAAGCTCGCCCGGGACACGCTCCGCCGGCAGGTCGCGGCGGCCACCGCGACGGTGTGCGTCTCCGAGCCGGTGAGTGTCTGGGTCGCGCATCACGCATGTTATCGACAGCTCGGGGTCATCCCGAACGGGGTCAGCCTGGAGCGCTTCACCCCGCATCCGGAGGACCCCGACGGGGTCGTCGTAGCGTTCGTCGGCACCCTCAAGCCGTGGCACGGGGTCGAAGATCTGCTGGCCGCCGCGGCCCTCGCCTCCGGAAGCTGGCGGCTCCGGATCATCGGCGACGGTCCCCTGGCCGACCTCCTCAAGGAGCGTGCCGCCGGCTTCGGCCTCGACGTCGATTTTCGTGGCGCCATCGCCCCCGACGACGTCCCGGCTCACCTCGCCGGCTCGGCCATCGGAGTCGCCCCCTATCCGGAGCTGGAGGAGCAGTACTTCTCGCCCCTCAAGGCCCTGGAATACATGGCGGCCGGACTGCCGGTCGTCGCCTCCGAAGTCGGCCAGCTGCCGCTGCTGCTCGGCGACGCCGGACGGCTCGTTCCACCCAGCGACCCCGCCGCCCTGGCCCGCGCCATCGACGCGCTCGCCGCCGACCCCGAGGCGCGGGTACGTCTTGGAGCGGCCGGCCGTGCCCGCGCCGCCGCCAGCCATAGCTGGGATCGTGTCCTGCAACGCTCCCTAGACCTGGCGGGGGTGGGAACGTGAGCCCACTCCGCCGCGTCCTTGCCCTCATCAGCCCCGACCTCAAACCCCAGAAGGCCCTCGTCGCCGGCGGCACCATAGCGGTCCTAGCCGAGGTGGTCTTCCGCGCCGCCGAACCCTGGCCGATGAAGCTGGCGGTCGACGCCTTGGCCGCCGCCCTCGGTGTCGGCTCCGGCCGCGCCGCCGACGGCTTCACGCTGCTAGCGCTCAGCCTGGTCCTCGTCGGCATCGTTGCGCTGCGCGCCTTGTGCAACTATCTGGCGACCGTGGCATTCGCCCTGGCCGGATCGCGAACGGCCGCACGGCTGCGCGCCCGCGTCTTCGCGCACGTCCAGGGGCTCAACCAGCAGTTCCACGCCCGCAACCGCTCCGCTGACACCGTCCAGCGGATCGTCGGCGATATCGCGCGGATGCAGGACGTCGCGGTCACCGCCGGGCTGCCGCTGGCCGCCAACGTCCTCACCTTGCTGGTGATGCTCGTCGTCATGTTCGTCATGGACCCGGTGCTGGCGGCCGTGGTCCTTATCGCCGTGGCGGTCTTCGCCGTCCTCTCCCCGCGCCGTTCGCGCCTGATCACAGCGGCCGCCCGGCGCACTCGCCGCAGCGAGGGCCACCTAGCCAACACGGCGCAGGAATCCTTGGGCGCGATCCGCGTCGTGCAGGCATACGGCCTGGAGCGCATTCTCCTGGGGCGCTTCGTCGGTGCCAACGCCGCCTCGCTGAAGCAGGGCGTCAAGTCGCTTCGGCTCGCGGCCGGGCTCGAGCGCTCGACGGACGTCGTCGTGGGGCTGGCCACGGCCGTCGTCATGGTCGGCGGGGGCCTCCGGGTCCTCGACGGCGCGATGAGCCTCGGCGACCTCGTACTGTTCACCAGCTACCTGCGCACAACGATGAAGCCCTTGCGCGACATGGCCAAATACACCGGGCGCATCGCCCGCGCCACCGCCTCCGGCGAGCGCGTCGTCGAACTGATGGACGTAGCGCCGGGCATCGCCTCGGCGGTAGACGCTGTCAAGTTGCCGGTCGCGCGAGGCGAGTTGACCTTCACCGGAGTCCACACCGCCTACGAGGGACGCGAGGTCTTGCATGGCATTGACTTGACGGTCT
>CAMCJC010000015.1 GCA_945875065.1 uncultured Propionibacteriaceae bacterium
CGCTTGCCGGCCTCGACAGCCCTGGCCAGCACCGCGTCGAGCCCGGCCTCGTCAGCGATGGTGGACGCCTCGACGCTGGCGGCGCCGAGCTCGGCGGTCGGCAGAGCGGCGCGGATCTCGTCGGCCCACTGCTGGTTGGTCGGCAGCGCTGGGTCCGTGTCGATCGTGTTCGCGAATGGCACGCCGGCTGCGCGCTGCTGGACCATCCACAGGTGCGGGGTAGGTGCACCCACAAGCTCCATGGCGTCGCGGTAGCGCTGCTCCTCGCGATCCAGGAACTCGATATCGCGGCCCAGCCCGGATGCGCCGGACATGAAGTTCTCGGGTGCCGCGTTCTCCTCCAGGCGCCGCACCAGGTAGGTGATGGCGGCGTCGAACTCGCTGCGCGGTACGACCGGTACGTAGAGCCGAAGCGACCCCAACTCGTCCATCAGGACCTTCTGGAGCGGCACCGCCATGCCGGAGAGCATCTCGATCTGGACGCCGTCGCGGATGTCACGGGAGCGGGCCAGCTCGACGGCGGTGGCGAGGCTGTAGATGTTGTGGCTTGCCACACCCAACTCGAGGTAGCCGAGGGAGTCGGCGGTGATGAGGCGATCGAGGCAGGTGAGGTAGCTGGCGTCGGTCGCGACCTTCGACGGGTGGATCGGGTTCGGCCAGCCCCGCATCTCGCTCTGGGTGCGTTCCATCGCCAGGTTCGCTCCCTTGACCAGGCGCACGCGCAGCTTCGCGCCGCCGGCGGCCCGGCGTCGCCGGGCTATCTCCTCGACGCGGTCGAGCAGCAGGGAGACCTCGCGAAGGTAGGCCTGGCAGGCCAGCCCCATGCGCAGCTGCGGCATCTCGTCGGCGAAGCGTTCGAACACGTCGAGCGTCAGGTGGAGGTCGCGGTACTCCTCCATGTCGAGGTTGACGAGCTTGCCGGTGCGGTTCGCCAACTCCATGAGTGGACGCAGGCGCTTGACGGACTCCTCGACGGTGGCATCGTGCGCCCAAGGCGAGTGCGGGCCGGTGACCGAGGACACCTTGATAGAGACGTAGTCGATGTCGTCTCGGCGCAGCAGCTCGATGGTGCGGTTGAGGCGTGCCGACGCGTGCCCATCGCCTAGGACCGCCTCACCGAGGAGGTTGACGTTGAGGCTGGCGCCGTCACGTCGCAACCGGGCGAGCACCGGGGTCAGGTCCTTGCCGATGTCGACGACGAGGTCGCCGAGCAGCAACGTGAACGTGCGGCGCACCGCCGGCAGCAGCGGGCGGGGGGCGTTCGCGACGCCGAGGCCGAGGCCGGCCCTCAGGTGCAGTGGCAGGAAAGGAGCGGGGCGGCGAGCCAGTTTCGCGAGGTTCCGGGCGGCGACGGCCGGATCCTCGGGGCGCAGTACCCCGTCGACGAACTCCAAGGTGAAGCTGAGACCGTCGGGATGTTCCAGCGCCTTGGCTAGCAGCTTCGCGGCGCTCGGCTCCGGGTGCTGGAGCGAGGTTCTGGCCCAGCGGCGCGCCGTGGCAGCCGCGGTATCGACGAGAGTGGAGGACAGCCTAGTCATGGATCCATCTTGCACCCGCGACCCACGGCTTTGGGCGCCAGTGGCAGGATCCGGATATGAACGTGGCAGACATCTTGACAGACGCGGCCAGCCGGGTGCCCGCACAGGCCGCCTCGGTTCTGGCCGGAATCTCGCAGGAAACCCTTCACGCGATGCCCAACGGGGCCAACTCCATCGCCTGGCTCATCTGGCATGCCGCCCGGCAGCTCGACCTCCAACTGGCCGACCTCACCAGTCAACCACAGGTGTGGGAGGACGGCTGGTCGGAGCGCCTCGGGGTGCCCCGAGGCAGCAAGGAGATAGGGTTCGGCGACGGCCCTGCCGACGTCGAGGCCCTGCGGATCGCAGACCCTGAGGCGTTGGAGGCGTACCTGAAAGAGGCCGTAGACGCGTACGTCGCGTACGTTCGGACCCTCAGCGAGACGGATCTTGACGTCGTGATCGACACTTCCTGGGACCCGCACGTGACCCGCGGCGTCCGGTTGGTCAGCCTCGTCGACGACGCGACGGTCCATCTCGGTCAGGCCGCATACGCCCGCGGCGTCGTCGAGCACTGGAGCATCGGCTTCTGAGGTACTAAGGGTCTTAAGGTCTCGTGTGACTCGTTAGGATGGGGGCGACTTCGAGGGGAAGGAGGGCCCATGTCCCAGGAAGGTCTGGAGGCTGCACGTCGCAAGATGCAGGATGCCGGGGTCGCGGCACCAGCGATCGAGGTGTTCGCCCATTACTACCGCGAGCTTGAGACCGGCGCGACCGGCTTGATCCGCGAGGACACCATCGAACCACTGCTTGATCCGCCCATGCTGGATGCCGTAGACGTCAGCGACGAACAGGCACGCGATGCGATCGGCGCCACCGTGATTATCAAGCTCAACGGCGGGCTGGGAACATCGATGGGGCTCGACAAGGCCAAGAACCTCCTGCCGGTGCGCGACGGCCTCAACTTCCTCGACCTGATAGTGCGCCAGGTACGGGCCGCGCGTCGCGACTACGGGGCCCGGCTGCCGCTGCTGTTCATGAACTCGTTCCGCACCGAGGCCGACACCCTCGAGCACCTAGCCCGGTATGAGGACCTCATCGTCGACGACCTGCCGCTTGGGTTCATGCAGAACCAGGAGCCCAAACTCCTTGCCGAAAAGCTGAGCCCGGTTGAGTGGCCCGCCGATCCAACTCTGGAATGGTGCCCGCCGGGACACGGCGACATCTACACCGCCTTGTACGGCTCCGGTCTGCTGCAACAGCTCATCGACAAGGGCTTCAAATACGCCTGTATCTCCAATGGCGACAACCTCGGGGCCGCCCCGAACGCCCGTCTGGCCGGATGGTTCGCGGCCTCCGACGCCCCGTACGCGGCCGAGGTGTGCCGCCGCACCATCAACGATCGCAAGGGCGGACACCTGGCAGTTCGCAAGCGCGACGGGCAGCTCATCCTCCGGGACACCGCCCAGACCGCGCCGGAGGAGATGGATTTCTTCACCGACGAGCACCGTCACCCGTTCTTCCACACCAACAACCTGTGGTTCGATCTTCGGCGGCTGCTCACGACCCTGGTAGAGCGTGACGCCGTTCTAGGACTGCCAATCATCCGCAACGAGAAGAACGTCGACCCGACCGACTCGTCGTCGCCCCGTGTGATCCAGATCGAGAGCGCCATGGGGGCCGCGATCGAGGTATTCCCCGGTGCCACCGCGATCTGTGTGGGGCGCGACCGGTTCCAGCCGGTCAAAACCACCAGTGAGCTCCTGCTGCTGCGCTCCGACATCTACGACCTTGACGATGACGGCCGTCTCGCCGCCATCGCGCCCTCGCCCGAGATCACCCTGGACGGCCATTACAAGACGATCCAGGACTTCGATCGCCGCATCCCCGTCGCCCCGTCCCTCAAGGAGGCCAAGGCGTTGCGGGTGAAGGGCGACTGGACTTTCGGCAAGGACGTCCGGGTCGTCGGCGAGGTGGAACTCACCGATGAGGGGGCTCCGCAGACCATCCCCGACGGCACCGTCCTCAGGTGAGTGAACCGGTCGAACTTGCCCGCGCCCTGACCGGCCAAGAACTGCCTGTCACTTCCTTGGACCTGGCGGGGCTCGTCGACGAGTTGGCTGCGCTCGGCTGGGATGCCATGAGTTTGGCAAAGTTACGGTCAGGGCGGCAGAAGCGCCGGCTGCCTTGGCCGTTTCAGCCCGATCTGGAGGCGGTCAAGGAGATCGGGTTTTCGCGTTTCGCCGCGCGCTTATCGGAGTTGCGGGCTCTTTTAGGGCTGGAAGGCATACTCTTTGTGCCCCACCCGGCGGACCGGCCGCTCAGTCAGGAAGAGCGTCGACTCATCGCTGACCGTCCCCCGCACTGGTGATCGGGCAAAGCAAAAGCGGCCGCCCCGAAGGGCGACCGCTTGAAGCGGTGTCTGCTCAGATGTTGCGGGTGCGGAGCAGGTCGCGGATCTCGGCGAGCAGATCCTCGGAGGTAGGAGCGGCCGGTTCCTCTTCTTCCTTCTTCTTGGAGAAGCGCTCGCGCATCTTGTTGTACGGCGTGACAACCAGGAAGTAGACCACGGCAGCGGTGATCAGGAAGGTGATGACGGCATTGATGAAGACGCCGATGTTCACACCACCGATCGCGAGCGCGCTGAAGTCCGGCTGACCGCCGAAGAAACCGATGAAGTCCATGATGATCGCGGTGAAGGCCTTGACGACCTCAGAGAACACGGAACCGATAATGACGGCGACGGCAAGCTCGACGAGGTTGCCGCGCATCAGGAATTCCTTGAAGCCCTGCATTGCTTTTCCTTCATGTGGAGGGCGTCCCGAGCCGTGGATTCAGCCCGGGGCTGGCCCCAGGAGCGGGACCGGTGGGATACTCTACGCACACGGCCCCCACGACGCCACCCCCTTGTCAACCAGCGGAGCCGAGGATCACCGAGAGACCTCCCCCCTGACCCAGCGACGAGACCGTTGCTGCGACCTCCGTCGGCACGTCCACCACGATCAACGGGCGAGAGGCTCCGCCGGCCTGCAATCCGCTTCGCTCCGGTTCGGCTGGGAGCGCGGAAATCCGGGCGTCAGGCGTTATCACTTCGCTGCTTTCGGTCATGACGAGGCTCACCCGCATGCCCGGAGTGAGAAGGGATTTCAGGGACGGTTCGCTGAGCTGAATTGGCGTTAGCGAACGCCCCGGCTCGGCGGTGGCCGCGGAGGTGAACAGGCCTGGTTGCAACACCGTGCCAGGTGAAAGGCTGACAGCCGTTGTTTGCCCGATGACCTCTTCGAGATGCACGGAAGGAGCCTCGGGTAACGCTTCGTCGGGTAGAGCGGCCAGCCGCACCTCGGCTTCGACGATCGTGTGGCCGGCTGGAATCGCGGTGGTGATGACCGGAACTTTGGTCAGGTCCTGGCGGCGAGGGGTCAGTTGGTTGACGACGACGAACGTTGCCAGCCCCGCTAGGACCGCCGCGAGGACGCGGCGGTGTAGTGAAACGATCCGGCCGAGACGGTGTAGTGCTTCCATACTCGCCCCTATGGTCACCGCGTGGCGCTAGGAACGGTTTTCCACAGGCCGTCCGCGTCAGGTCAGGAGGCGGCCTTCGTGTTGGTGGATTCGGCCGGTTTGCTGGCGGGCTTGTCGGCCTTCGGCTTGTCGGCGGGTTTCGATGCGGTATTGGACTTGCGGGAATCGGTGGCGTAGAAACCGGAGCCCTTGAAGACGACGCCGACGGCGTTGAACACCTTGCGCAGGTCGCCCTGGCAAGACGGGCAAGTGGTCAGGGCGGCGTCGGTGAACTTCTGGACGACCTCGAGATCCTCCTCGCAGGCCGTGCAGCGGTACTGGTAGGTGGGCATCAACTCTCCCGTTGGCGAACAAACGTCGATTAGGATACGCGCCCTGATCGAAGGACTGTGAATCCTGCCTCGGTGACGACCGCGTCGACGGGCAAATCGTGGGGTTCACGTGGCAGGTGGCCGACGACCTCCGACGCGTTGGCGAGGGCCCAGCGGGGGATACCGGGACGGGCGTGGGGGAGCGCTCGGTCGTACCAGCCACCGCCGGTTCCAAGGCGCGTCCCGTCGACGGCGACCGCCAGGCACGGCAGCACTACCACATCGGCCAGCCCTAGGGCGGTTTCCCCGAGCCCCGGTCCGGCGGGCTCGGGGATGCCGAACGCGCCGAGGCGATACTCGCCGTCGTCCCAAGCCCAGTCCGGCTCCCGCCGAAGTTTCGGCAGCAGGACCCGCCAGCCCTTCTCCTTCAGTTCCTTGATGAGCTCCTTGGTGCCCGGCTCGCCCGGACGCGACGCGTAGAGCGCGACCACGCCCGGACCGTCGAGGCGCGCCAGCAGATGCCGGGTGCGGGCGACGTCGCGGCGGCGGTGCTCGGCGGGAGCTAGGGCGCGGCGGGCGGCATCCTGGGCGCGTCGCAGCGCGCCCTTGTCGGCCAAGAAGTCCATTGGCCTATGGTAGAAACCATGGCGCTTTTTGGACGCAGGAAGAAGATTGAGGCCGAACCTCCGCAGGAGGACACGGGCCCGATCCTGCCGCCCGCCCCGCCGTCCGACGCGCAGGGGCTGCGCCGCGTCCAGGACCACGTCGAATACCTGCTTGAGCTCGTCCAGCCGCTGAACCCGTTCGGGATGGCGGTCGTTGAGGCGTGCGGGCAAGTGATCTGCGAGGACATCAACTCGCTGATCAACGTGCCCGCAGACTCCACCAGCCGCGTCGTCGGCTACGCAGTCCGTGCCTCCGACCTGTTCGACGACGGTGGCAAGCTCGTCGAGTCACTTTCGCTGGGGGAAGGCGTCCAGCACCTTGGCATCGGCCAGACGACGCGCGTCGGCGTCGGCGAAGCCGTGCCCCGCGGGGCTACCGCCGTCCTGCCGATCGAGTTCACCGAGGAGGCGGGCGACCGGATCCGGGTGCTGCAGGAGGTCGACGAGGGGCAGTACCTGCGGGCGGCCGGGTCGCACTTGGCGCTGGGTGCGCGGCTGCTGTCGTCCGGTGCAGTGCTCAATGAACGGAGCGTCGGTATGTTGGCGGCCGCCGGCATCGACCGGGTGCTGGTTAGGCCGAAGCCGCGCGTCGTCGTCGTCGGGTCGGGCACCGAGCTCGTCGAACCGGGGACGCAGCTCGGGCACGGCGAGGCCACCGACGCCAACTCCTACCTGATCGCCGCAGCCGCGATGGCGGCGGGCGCGACGGTGTTCCGCGTCTCGGTTCACGGCAACGACCCTGAGGAGTTGAAGCAGGCGATCACTGATCAGCTGATCCGCGCCGACGTTGTCATCTCGACCACCGGCGGGCGTCGTGAGGACTATGAGGCCGTAGCAAAAGCGATGGGGGAGATGGGGCTTGTCGACGCGGTCGAGGTCGCGATGTCGCCAGGCCGGACACAGACGTTCGGGCTGATCGGCGACGAAAAGGTGCCGATGGTGATGCTGCCCGGCAACCCCGTCTCCGCGTACGTGTCGTTCCAGGTGTTCGTGCTGCCGCTGCTGCTGCGCCTGAAGGGCGCGGAGGTGAAGCGCCGCACGGTTAGGGCGATCGCGAAGGACCCGCTGCGGTCGGTGAAGGGGCAACTGCACTTGTTGCGGGGCTACCTCAACGATGACTCGCGCGTCCGCACCGTCGAGCGCGTCTCCGACCATTTCGCGATGGCCGAGCTGAATGCGTCGAACTGCCTGATCCTGCTGGACGAGGAGACCGAGTCGGTGCGTCCCGGCGAGGCCGTCAAGTGCTGGCTCCTGAGTGATTTCTGAGACGAAACGCCGCGTGCGGGGCGAGTCAGCGAGCTAAATTACACGGTTGTTGTTTAACGTTGGGGCGTGCTTGCGGGAATCGTCATCGCCGTCCTGGTCCTGGCCGCTCTTGGCCTGGGCCTCCCGTGGCTTGTCGGACACAGGGACGCCCCCGATGCGATAGATCCCCGACCGGTTGAGCGGTTCTCAGACACGATGCGGATCGTCCGTCGCGATGTCATCGACTACGCGCAGGACGCGAAAACGGAGGTGTCGACGCCGCTTACCCGCAAGGCCGAGTTGAAGGAGCTGCGGTTGCTGGCGATGTCGGCGGCGATGCGTCGTCGTCGTATCCTCACCGGCCTGATCGGCACGGGGCTGCTGTGCCTCGGGCTGGCGTTGTTTGGGGTCGTGCCGTGGTGGGTGCCGATCGTGCCGGTGGTGGGGCTGATCGGGTTCGTGATCGCGGCGCGGGTTGGGGTCGCGATGATGCACAAGCGGTTTGACGCGCGCGCAGCCAAGGTGAAGGTTGGCTTCGACGAGGCCGACGAGACGCAGATCATCCAGCTGGAGGCGGCGGAAACGTCGACGGAGAAGTCGGTGGATCTGACGGCGCCGGAGGCGAGCGGCGCCCTGTGGGAGCCGCTGCCGGTGCCGACCCCGACATACGTCCAGAAGCCGCTCGTGCCCCGCACCGTCCGCACGATTGATCTGTCGGCCCCCGTCGGAGGCGAGCAGGTCGTGCCGACGGCTGAGCGCCCGGGCTCTTCAGCCGAGGAGGTCGAGGACTCGCAGACCGGCTCCAAGGTCGTGAACTTCAGGCGACGCGCAGCAGGCCGCTAGCCAAGTTGGCACGACCACTCCGGACGGTGCTAACATTCCGGGGTACTCGGGGCTATGGCGCAGTTGGTAGCGCGTCTCGTTCGCAATGAGAAGGTCAGGGGTTCGAATCCCCTTAGCTCCACCCTTCGCACAAGGCTCGAACCCTTGCCATCTTGGATGGTTTCGGTTTGGGTCTTGTTATTCTCTTGGGCTCAGGTGAGGGCGTTGGCAAAGCAGCGGTGGTCGAGTCAGACGATCTGATCGCAGGGTGCGTCGAGCACTGAGGACTGCGCTAGCTTGTCGAAAACCACCCGGCCCGGGATTCGCGGGCGATGGCATCAGCGAGTGGGTGATGACATGTTCCAGCCCAACGACGCGCACCTATCTGTGGAGCCACCGTCGTCATCATTGACTATGACATCGACATGGACCCGGCGACGGTGCAGTCGATTAGACGCAATCGCGGAACGGCACAACGATGAATCCCGTATTGGGATTCAAAGGGTAGGATCTAGGGCATGACTACGCAGATCGCTGTTCGACTTCCGAACAACGTGGTGGCCTTCCTCGACAAGGGAGTGTCGGAGGGGCTAGCGCCCAGTCGTGCCGCTTTGGTGGCACGGGCGGTTGAGCGTGAGATGCGACGGCAAGCGGCACTCTCCGACGTCCGTATCCTGCGCGAGCATGGGTCAGCCGACGATCTTGACGACCTGGTCTCCTGGAGCGCCTCTAGCTTTGGTCTCGAGGACTGAGCTGTGCGAGAGATTTGTCTGGCGAAGCTGGACAAGACCCGTCCGGTTCTCGTACTGACGCGCGCAGCAGCCCGCGGTGCGATGACCAAGGTGACCATCGCCCCCATCACGTCAACCGTCAAGGGCTTGTCCAGCGAGGTTCCCCTCGGGCCGCGCAACGGCCTCGACCATGAATGCGCCGCCTCGATCGACAACATGCTCACTGTTCCTGTGACGGTGCTTGGGCGGACTTTGGGATTCCTGCATGCAGACCAGGAGCGCGTCTTAGCTGTCGCCGTCGTGCTCGCTTTCGACCTCGAGCTGGACGTATTGGACGACTGAGCCGTTCAGGCGGCACGCGGCAGTTTGGCGCATCAGCCGGAGTGGAACTGGGCCTGAGAATCACGGGTCGTCTCCGTCGGTCAAGTCTGTTGGGGTGGTGTACGGGGTTGATCCTTCTGTTGGGTGTGCTGGTCAGACTGGGAGGGTGTGAAGATCGGTGGTCACTTCTTTGACGAGGGTCGTGTTGACGGTTTGGGTGCGGTCGAGGACGTCGAGTTCGAGCTAGCGGTGTTCTTCTGCCCATTCGTCGTGTTGTTCGGCTAGGACGCGCCGATGAGTCGGATGATCGATGACCTGTCGGAGAAGATATCGACGGGGTTGGTGCGGTGGCGGATCTCATGGTTGAGTCGCTGGTTGGGGAAGGCGGTGAAGGCCAAGATGTCGGCGCGGGCTTTCTCGAGGTGTTCAGCCACCCTTGCCCGTGGGTGCGGGACATGCCATGATGGGCGGCACGGACACGGGGTGCGCCGGTAGGGCGCTGAGATCACACCCGTGGAACCTGATCTAGCTCGTACTAGCGAAGGGATGTCCTTGGCGATGTTTGTGCTCCTTGGCTTCCAGCCGCCTTCTTCCACGCGCTCCCGCGGGTGCTGTCCATCACGGGCAGTTACCCGGGCGGCGGGGCAGGCATCCAGGCCGACTTCAAGGCCATCACGGCCGCGGGTGGTTACGGCATGAGTGCTATCACTGCTTTCACCGTGCAGGCCACGTGGTTCCTCCCGGGAAGGGCCCGCGTATGACCACGAACTGGCTGATGCAGAACGCTTCGAGCGTCACGGCGATTCCTCGGGAGGGCCGCGCCGCGCTGCGAGCCGGGGTGGTCGGCAACTGGATCGACAATATCCACGTCTTCCTGCCACTCGTCGCTCTCAGCCCGGCCATGGCCTCCCTCGCGGGACCGAGCGCAGCAGCCCAGGCTGGCCCGCTCGTCATGGTGGCGATGCTGTTGGGGCGGCCAACCGGCGGGGTGGTTTTCGGCCGGATCAGCGACCGCTACGGCAGGACTGCCACCACCCGGCTGGCCATTGCCGGCACGGCGGTGTGCGCGCTCGGAATCGCCGTCATGCCCACCTACCTGGCCATCGGGGCCACCGCCCTTGTGCTTGTGCTGGTACTGCGTTTTCTGGGTGGTGTGTTCGTGGCCGGGGAGTACTCAGCGGCGATTCCGCTCGCTATGGAGTGGTCGCACCCGCGGCGCCGCGGCCTGATGTCCGGGCTGATCCTGTCGATGGCACCGTGGGCCCAGGGCACGATCGCGTTTGCGACGGCAGTGCTGTTGTCCCTGCTGGGGCCCGAGGCCTATGCCGCGTGGGGGTGGCGCGCTCTGTTCCTCGCGGGTGTGGTGCTCTCGTTGGGGATGCTTGCGTATTACTCACGGCACGTGGCCGACGCTCCGGTGTTTCACCGGCAGCGGGCACAGGCCAGAGGAGGTACCGGAAGGACTGCGGGGCTGCGGGACCTGCTCGTTGGATGCCATGCGCGAGGCTTCTGGCAGGTGTTCACGCTGATGAGCGGCCTGTGGTTGCTCACGGACGTGACGGTGCTGATCCTTCCCGGACGCCTCACCGCCGACGCCTCATTCGATGCGGCGGAGGCGGCGATCGTCATGGGCGTGGCCTCGGTAGCCCAGGCGGTGTTCATGGTGATGGCCGGTCACCTCTCCTCCGTGCTGGGACGGCGGAGGCTACTGCTGGGGTGGATGGTGCTGGCGTGCATCATGGCGCCTGTCTTGTGGCTCGCTCTCATGAGCGGCCGGACGGTGGTGGCGGCTGCTGCGCTGGCCGCTGCGCTTCAGGTGGTGACGGTGTCCGCCTATGGCCCGGTGGCGGCGTATCTCAGCGAGCGGTTCCCCACCGAGGTGAGGTCTTCCGGGTATGGCATGGGGTACAGCCTGTCACTGGTGCTCCCCGCATTGTTTCCCTTCTATTTGCCGGGGCTCGAGGGGAATATCGGCCGCTCGGGAGCACCCATCGCACTACTGCTGGTCGGTGCAGGACTCGTGCTGGTTGGGGCTGCTTGGGGGCCTCGGCTGTCCCCCGAGGACTGCGACGCCGATATCGACGCGATCGTTTCGTCCAAAACGGGCCGGCAACCATCCAAAAGTGAGGCCAATCAATGACGAATGAGGGAAGCACCGGCTCGCCGCAGGGGTGGCAGGAGGTGGTGGCCGCTGTCCGCAGCGAGGTTCCGCTCGTGCACTGTGTGACCGCGGCAGTCTCCATGGGGTTGGTGGCAGACGGTCTGTTGGCGGCGGGGGCCCGCCCGATGATGACGGAAACACGGGCCGAGGCGCCCACCGTGTCCGCTGCCGCGGACGCGCTGCTGGTGAACCTCGGCACCCTGAGCACGGACGCGATGGACGGTATCCCCGCCACCGTCGAGGCGGTCCAGCGTCGGTCGATTCCGTGGGTGCTGGATCCGACGGCGATCGGCCTCGCACCGGTTCGCACACCGCTGGCCCGCGAGCTGGCGAAGCTTGGCCCCGCCGTGATCCGCGGCAACGCCTCGGAAGTGCTCGTGCTCGCCGAATCCGGTGAGGGTGGCCGCGGGGCCGATTCGACGGCGTCCAGCGACGCGGCGGCGGGCCCGGCCCGAGAACTCGCCCGACGCACAGGTGCGGTGGTGGCGGTTTCGGGCGAAGTGGACGTGATAACCGATGGGATGACCGCCGTCACCCTTGCGGGCGGGACTCCGCTCCTCACCCGCGTGACTGGCACGGGATGTCTCCTCGGCGCGCTTACGGCCGCCTGCGCCGCGGTCACCGACCCTCTGCCGGCCGCCGTTGCGGCCAGTACGTGGCTGAAATCGGCCGGCGAACAGGCCGCACGGCGCGCTGCTGGCCCGGGAACCTTCCGCATCCAGCTCCTCGACGCGCTCGACGAGGTGGGGCGATGACCGCCGTCGACTGGCGTTGCTACCTGATCCCCGCGGGGCCCGCGCGGGCGCCCGTCGCGACGGCCGCGGCCGCGGCCGCCGCGGGGGCCGGTGTGGTGCAAGTGCGCGCCAAGGACGCCACCACCCGCGAGCTGCTCGATCTCACCACCAGGGTGGCTCGCGCTGTAGCCGACCTCGCCCCGAACACGCGGGTGCTGGTGGACGACCGTGCCGATGTCGCATGGGCTGCCCGCAGGGCGGGAGCACCAGTGCACGGCGTACACCTTGGGTGGGACGACCTGCCACCGCGGGACGCCCGCGCGCTGCTTGGACCAGACGCGATCATCGGCCTCACCACAGGAACCTTGGAATTGGTGAAGGCTGCGGAGGAGATTGCTGACCTCATCGACTACGTAGGCTGCGGTCCGTTTCGGCGCACCCCCACCAAGGACTCGGGCCGTGAGCCGCTCGGAGTGCAGGGGTACCCACCGCTCGTCACGGCAACGCGGCTGCCCATGGTGGCGATAGGCGACGTGACGCCCACGGACGTGCCCGGCCTTGCCGCCGCGGGCGTGGACGGCGTGGCGATCGTACGCGCGATCATGAACGCGCCGGACCCAGCGTCCGTGGTGCATGCGGTTCTGAACGGTTTCGCCGGCTCTGCGCAGTTAAGGGGCGCGATCGACGGTTGAGCGGGGAGGCGCGTCGGACGGGTGTTGTTCGTGGATGTCCTGTGACGCGCGGTCATCGGGGCGAGCACCGGGACTGTCTGGTTAGTAGCCGGTGTTGGGTGGTCCGGGACGTGTTGGGGGCGGGGTTGGTGTGTTGGGTGTGCTTGGTGGCTTTGGTCGGGTGGGCGTTGGTGTGGTCGTTGGTGTCAAGGTGGGAGGTGTCAAGGTCGGTGATGGGGGTGGCGTGGGGTTGGGTGGTCTGGGTGTCGTTGGAGGTGGCAGGAGGGTTGGTGTTTGTGAGGTGGTTGGGGTTGGTTGGGGTGTGGGTGTTTGTGAGGTTGTTGGGTTATTGGTTGGTGTTGGTGTTTTTGATGGTGTCGGCTGTGTGCTTGGAGAAGGCTCTTTTGTTGGAGTCGGAGAGGGCGTCTTGGTTGGAGTCGGAGTGGGTTCCTTGGTTGGGGTTGGGGGTTGTGATGGGGTGGGTGTCGGATTGTTGGGAGGTGGGTTGAAGTTAGTTAAAGGCTCGCATTCGTCGCCGATGTTGTTCTTGTTGATGTCTTGTTGGTCGGGGTTGGGGTCGTTGGGGCAGTTGTCGTAGGCGTTTGGGATGAGGTCTCCGTCTTGTGTGATGGATAGGGGTGTGGAGGCTGTGGAGCTGCGGCCGTTGCTGTCGGTGATTCTGACTGTGGCGTGTCCGATGGTCTCTTTGTTGTATTTTTTGGCGGTTTGGTCGTTTGGTCTGCCAGTTTCGAATGTGCCGTCGCCGTCGAGGTCGAACTCGTAGCGCACGATTTCGGCTTGGCCGTTGGCGTGGCTGCTGCTGGCGTCGAATCCAACGAGGTCGCCTATTTTGTGGACGTGTGGGCCGTGGAGCCAGGCGAAGGGTGCTTGTTCTGCGTCTTCTAGTTCGTTCTGGATGGTCTCTGGGAGGTTTTCGAAGTTCTCTTGTGTGATGGCGTGTCCGCCGGTGCTGGTGCTGAGGGCGGTAGCTGTTTCGTTAGTGAGTGTCTCGGGCCCGATGGTTGAGACTCTGGCTCTTCCTTCGGCCAGGATCGCGGTGCGGAGTAGGCCCCAGGTTAGTCCGGTGCCGGGTTCGGGGTCTTTGATTGGGCCGTTGCCGATGACGACGATCGTTCGGGCTGCGTTGGGGCGTTTGTTGTTGAGGTTTAGGGCTTCTGCGATTCCGCTGAGTGCGGTTTCGGGTTCGTCTCCGTCGGGGACGAGGTTGACTTTGTTGAGGGCTGCTTGGATGTTTTGGGGATTGGTTGTGAATCCTTGTTCGACTCTTGCGGGGTAGGATCCTGGTCCGCCGCCGTGATTTGGGTCGTCGGCATAGGTTACGAGGGCGAACCGTGCATCCTTCTGTGCGTAAATCGCTGTGGAGGCTTCTATAGCTAGTTTAGTCCAGGTCCAGTGCGGGCTCATTGATTCGGTGGCATCGACGACGAAGACTATATCCATCTTGTTGCTGGTTGAGCCGATGATTGGAGCGGCAGGGCTGACACCGAATGCTTCGACAAGTCTGCCCCATTCTTTATGTCCTTTCTGGTTCGGGTGAAAGTAGTTCGTGAAGACCGGGCTGAGCCTGGCTTTGATTTTGCCGTTCTCTTCGTGGCCCTCGGTTTCGGAGATCTGGTTGATCCAGCGCTGGTTATGACCTCGTTTGTTGAAGTTTGGGGTCGGCTCATGTCCTGCGAAGACATCCGGGACGCTGCCCAGGAGGCGCACTCTGCCTCCATAGGTCGCTTGCAGCGATTCCACGATTCGCTGCTGTTCGGCGACCGCCTCTCGTCCCAAAGCGCGTACTTCAGCGGCCGCCGGGTAGTCGCCCCCTTCCTTCAACGGGAGACTGTAGTCCTCATCGAGTGACAACAACGGGTAAGCAGACAAGAGAATCTGAAAGCTGGAATTCCCTTCCTCTCCCTTCTTCTTCAGCAGGCCATCAATGCGCTTCTCAAGGTCGTCCATGATCTCTCGCAGGCTCCCCCGCGCCTCTGCTACGGCGTCGCGGCAGTGCTCGCCGTTGGTGAGGTATGGAACGAATCTGGGTGCCTTCTGCGCGAAACAACTCATCACGACCTTCGCGAAGTCGGCGTCGTTGCCTCCCATGGTCAGTAGCACGAGGTCGGTTTCGGGTGTGATGGCGTCGGCCTGGGCAGCGACGGTGATGTCGCAGCGATACCCGAAGAGTTTAGGCGCGGGGCCTGGGCTTAGTTGCTGCAACCGATAGTCAACGGCTATGACATCGTCATCTCCGGGTGACACGCCGCAAGCCTTATCCTCGTTCAGACGAGCCCGTGCCCCATCCTCCGATAGAGCAACGACGGTGCCCACTTTCGTCCATTCAAGGGTTCTGGGGTTGAGTAGGTCTTGAATTGTTCCGCCGGAGCAGGCGCGATTCGTGTACGTATATTTGATGCCACGGCTGGCAAGAGTGTTGGCAAACTCCTGTCCCCAGTTATTACTACTACGGAAACATGGCGGAGGACCGAAGTAGTCGCCTGCCCCATTGCCGGCCGAATAGGAATCACCCAAGTGTACGATGTCTAAATGCTGCTTGCTGGGTGCCGGCAGGTCAGCCATAGCCGGGCTCGGGCCCAAAGGTGCTGCCATCACCAGCATCGCCGCTAGTATCAGGTAGGCAAGTCGTTTCATTGTAGGCCTTCTTTCTGTCTTCACCGATTTCAAGGCTCTTTGTTGACAGTGAGCGTTACTCTAAGCTGCGCAGGTTGATCATCTCGTGCACTTACCTTGCAGGTTCTCGCCGGGTTGGTTTTCTCTCCCAGCCAGAAGGTGCGCTCGACATGGGGACTTGACGAATCGTCCTCCCACCCAGCCGACTTGGCAAACTGGCAGGCTGCATCAAATACTTCCCTCGTCTTTGTCTCGTCAATCCGGAAGACTCTTCGTACCCTTGTGTAGCTGGGTTTACCGAGAGGACGCGAGAAACCTTGCTCGTATTCCTCAAGAAGCGGCAGGCCGAGGAGGTCCTTGGCAGCTACGGGGTCGTCTCGGAGCAAGGGGAGTTGGGACTTGTCTTCGCCGAGGAAGGGAGGCGCGCAACCTGTCAGGGCCACGATGCCAAGGAGCAGGCGCCTCGGCATGCATCCTCGAGGGCGGTGAACTTCACCGTTCATGCGATGATCCAACACGCTGCACACGCTGGCCGCTAGTCGTTCCTTCAGCTATCGCAAGTGTGCCGACACGCCGGGTCGGCACTCAAGGGTGACAACGCCAGCAGCGCAGTGGGGTCGCACCAAAACTGCTTGTGGAGAGGAGTGTGGATGCGTTCGGCGCTGACAAGGGTCGACCGGGCGGTGATCGCCTGCGGCCTCCAGGAGAGACGTTCGTTGCGCCGGATCGTCCCACACACCAGGCTGCGCGTCGCAGTGACCTTCATTTTGATGGTGGCCCCACAGGGCTGGGGCAGGGTCGCTCGGCCCGGCATGACGGGCCTTGGCCCTGTTTGTCGGGCACTGCGATTCCGGCATTGGGGGCTGGGGGAGCGAGATGGCCTGACTATGGTTAGGAAGAGGTGCTCGGAGGAGCTTGCGTCGTCAGGCGGTGTACTTGTACGAGGCAACACCGGGAGCGACGGCGCGTGGTATCGCCTAGGACTTGGGCGTCTGTCGCGGGACGTTGCGTGGGTGGCTGCACCGGTGGGGCAGGGGAGGAAGACCGGTCTGGGCGGGGCGTCGGCCGAGGAGCGGGTGGTTGATCATGAGTGTTTCCAGTGCCCAGCGTAACGCGCCCTTGGACGATGGCGGCTGCGGTGCTGCTTGGCGGACCCGTTGACCACCAGGGCACGGTATGCCCGGAGCTC
>CAMCJC010000016.1 GCA_945875065.1 uncultured Propionibacteriaceae bacterium
CGCCACTTTGAAGCCCGAGCCGAGGCGGAACATCGTCGTGTTTTCCCCTGTCCGCAGTTCGAGGTGGACTTCGGCGCTGCCGGGATGGCTGGCGAGAAGCTGCCTGAGGTTCGCCACGATCCGCGGGGTGCACCTGACCGACGGTAGCGTCAACAGCACGGGTCCGACTTCCCCCTCGGCCGTGACCTGTGGCGCGTGAACGTCGGAGGCGCGCATGCGGGGTCGATCCTCGGCATCCTCGATGACGCCACGGACGGCGACGATCGTGTCAGGCGCCAGGCACTGTGCGACCTGGTCGTAGACCTTTGGGAAGACCGTTACCTCGATGCCGGCCTCAAGATCTTCGAGGGTGAGGATCGCGTAGAACGCACCCTTCTTGTTGACCTTGCGGGTGACCTGTGTGATAAGGCCGCAGACGGTGGTCTCGCCTCGCACCCCACCCTCGCCCGCCAGCGAGCCGATCGAGTGCTTACCGTGCCGCAGTAGGACGTGTTCCAGGCCGTTGAGCGGATGGTCGGAGACGTACAGGCCGAGCATTTCGCGTTCGAACGCCAGCCGCGTGCGTTTGTCCCACTCGGGCAGCTCGGGCACCGGCTCGAGTTCCAGCCCGCCGGACGGGGCGTCGTCGAACGAGCCGAACAGGTCGAACTGGCCGTTCTCCTCGTTCTTCTTCAACTCGATGACCGAATCGACGGCGTTCTCGTAGATCTCCATCAGCGAGCGACGGGTATGGCCGAGCTCGTCGAAGGCCCCGGCCTTGATGAGCGACTCGATTACGCGCTTGTTGCACATCGGCAGTGGTGCCTTGTCCAGGAAGTCGCGGAAGTCCTTCGCCGGTCCTGTCTCGGCGCGTGCCTTCGTCCAGGCCGCCACTACCTTGTCGCCGACGTTCCTCACTGCGCCAAGGCCGAAGCGGATGTCTTTACCGACAGGCGTGAACGCCAAGTCGGATGAGTTCACATCGGGAGGCAGCACATTGATGCCCATGTGACGGCATTCAGCGAGATAGCCGGCGGACTTGTCCTTGTCGTCGCGCACCGACTGCAGCAGGGCGGCCATGTATTCGGTCGGGTAGTTGGCCTTCAGGTAGGCGGTCCAGTAGGAGACGACGCCGTAAGCGGCAGAGTGAGCCTTGTTGAAGGCGTAGTCGGAGAACGGCAGCAGGATGTTCCACAGGACGTCGATCGCGTCTTGGCTGAAGCCGCGTTCCTTCATGCCGTTGCCGAACCGCTCGTAGTGAGCGTCCAGCTCGGCTTTCTTCTTCTTGCCCATCGCACGCCGGAGCATGTCGGCACCGCCGAGGGTGTAGCCGGCGAGTTGCTGGGCGATCGCCATCACCTGCTCTTGGTAGACGATCAGACCGTAGGTCTCGCCGAGGATGGGTTCGAGGACCTCCGCGAGCTCTGGGTGGATCGGCTCGACCTCCTCGCGCCCGGTTTTGCGGCGTGCGTACTTGTTGTGGGAGTCGGCACCCATCGGGCCGGGCCGGTAGAGCGCGCCGACGGCGGAGATGTCGTCGAAGCAGTCGGGTTGCATGGACCTCAACAGCGCCCGCATGGGTCCGCCATCTAGCTGGAAGACGCCGAGGGTGTCCCCCCGCTGCAGCAGTTCGAAGGTAGCCGGATCGGTCAAGGGCAGGTCCTCGAGGACGACATCCTCGTCGCGGTTGATCTTGATGTTGCGGACCGCATCGTCGATGACCGTGAGGTTTCGAAGGCCCAGGAAGTCCATCTTGATCAGGCCGAGGGACTCGCAGCCGGGGTAGTCGAACTGGGTGATGATGGCGCCGTCGGATTCGCGCTTCATCACCGGGATGACGTCCTGCAGCGGCGCGTTGGACATGATCACGCCGGCGGCGTGCACGCCCCACTGACGTTTCAAGCCCTCAATGCCCTTGGCGGCCTCGACGACGGTACGAACCTCCGGGTCCGAGTTGTAAAGGTCGCGGAACTCGGCGCCTTCGGCATAGCGTTTGTGGTCTTCGTTGAACAGATCCGGCAGGGCGACGCCCTTGCCCATCACATCCGGCGGCATCGCCTTGGTGATCTTCTCCCCCACCGCGAACGGCATGTCGAGCACCCGGGACGCGTCTTTGACGGCGGCCTTCGCCTTGATAGAGCCGTAAGTGACGATCTGTGCGACCTTGTCGGAGCCGTACTTGCGGGTCACGTATTGGATGACCTCACCGCGACGCTGATCGTCGAAGTCGATGTCGAAGTCGGGCATCGAGACGCGCTCGGGGTTGAGGAATCGCTCGAAGATCAGGCCGTGCTGGATGGGGTCGAGATCGGTGATCCGCATCGCGTACGCGCACATCGAGCCCGCGCCCGAGCCGCGACCGGGGCCCACGCGGATGCCGTTGTTCTTGGCCCAGTTGATGAAGTCGGCGACCACTAGGAAGTAGCCGGTGAAGCCCATCTTGGAGATGATTTCCGATTCGAAGGCGGCGCGTTCGCGCACGTTGTCGGGGATGCCGTCGGGGTAGCGGTAGTGCAGGCCCCGCTCAACCTCCTTGTGGAACCACGAGTCCTCGTTCTCGCCCGGGGGGCAGTCGAACCGGGGCATGTAGGTGCCCATGCCCTCGTCAAACACCGTCTCAATGCGCTCCGCGATCGCGAGAGTGTTGTCGCACGCCTCCGGAACATCCCTGAACAGGGCACGCATCTCCTGCGGGCTCTTCAGGTAGTAGCCGGAGCCGTTGAACCGGAACCGGTCCTCCTGGGCTTTTCGGGAGCCGGCCGAGACGCATAGGAGCGTGTCATGGGCGTCGGCGTCCTCGGCGTGGACGTAGTGCAGGTCGTTGGTGGCTACAAGCGGCAGTGACAGGTCGCGAGCGATGCGCAGCAGGTCCTGGCGCACGCGGGTCTCAATGTCGAGGCCGTGATCCATCAACTCGACGTAGAAGTTTCCCGCGCCGAAGATGTCGCGGAACTCCGCGGCCGCGGCTAGCGCGTTATCGTACTGGCCGAGCCGAAGGAACGTCTGAACTTCCCCGGAGGGGCACCCCGTGGTGGCGATGAGGCCCTTGCCGTAGTCGTTGAGGAGTTCCCGGTCGGCGCGCGGTTTGTAGAAGAACCCCTCCAGCGAGCTGCGGGAACTCAGCTTGAACAGGTTGTGCATCGCGGCCTTGTCGGAGGCCCACATCGTCATGTGTGTGTAGGCGCCCTTCGACGCGACGTCGTCGCCGGTGCCGTCGCCGAACTGGACGCGTTTGCGCTCGGATCGGTGCGTGCGCGGTGTGAGGTATGCCTCGAGACCGATGATCGGCTTGACGTCGTAGTTCTTGGAGGCCTTGTAGAACTCGTACGCCCCGAAGAGATTGCCGTGGTCGGTCATAGCTAGGGCGGACATGCCCATGCGTTCGGCGTTCTTGAAGAGGTCGTGGATCCTGGCGGCCCCGTCGAGCATCGAAAACTCAGTGTGGCAATGCAGGTGCACGAACTCGTCCGTCACGCCCAATCCTTCCCCTACGACCGGGACACAACCCTACCCCTAACAGTGAGACGGCCCAGGCATCGGACGCCGAAGGCGGGTCCATGCTGTCGAACCGTGCCTCGCCACCCAGATCCCATGCGCTGCTCCACCGTCGACCGCCACATCGTCGAAGATCTTCTCGACCAAGAGTCAGGGCCCCGAGTGGAGCGTGCCGGCGTCGAGCAACGTTGTGGCTGGTTTTGGCACGATCAACCTCGATCTGACGCGCGCCAAGTTCGCCGCGGCCTCGTGCGTGGTAAACGTCAAGGTTGCCATGAGCACTCTTTCGATCACTGTCCCAGCAGGGGTGCGGGTGCGCGACGAAGTCACCAACGTCTTCGGTAACACCAAGCTCCTGGGGCTATCGCCGGCTGCTGACGGTCCGAGCTGGTGCTCAAGGGATTCAGCGCGTGCGGGCAGATCAACGTCGTCGGTCCCGATCACCGATCGCTGCTCGCCAAGCTACGCCAGCTGTTGTGACCTTCCCCGATGAACACCGTCGGCCAGCTCGGCCGCGAGCGTGGCCATCGCCGCCAGTCCCGACGCGATGTCTACCGGCTCTGGCGGCAGGCAGCGCACCAAGGCCGAGCCGACGATGGCGGCATCCGCGTAGCTCGCCACCTCCGCCGCCTGGTCGCCGTTGCCGATCCCGAGCCCGATGCCTACGGGCAGCGTGGGATCGATCTCCCGCGCTCGACCGGCGATGACCGGCGCGGCGATCGATGTGGTGGTGCGGACACCCGTGACACCCATGACGCTGGTCGCGTACACCCAGCCACGGCAGGCCGCCATGGTCATGGCGATCCGCTCCGGGGTGCTGGAGGGAGCGATCAAGAAGATGCGGTCGAGGCCGTGGGCATCGGTCGCGGCGATCCACTCGTCGGCCTCGTCAGGCGTCAGATCCGGGGTGATGACGCCGGCCCCACCTGCGGCCGCCAGGTCGCGGGCGAAAGAGTCGGGCCCGTACTGCTCGATGAGGTTCCAGTACGTCATGACGACGGGGGTCTTGCCGCACGTGGCGACGGTCTCGGCGGCTCTGAAGGCGTCGCGAGTGCGCACACCGCGCATGAGAGCGCGCGTGGTCGCCTGCTGGATGACGGTGCCGTCGAGGAACGGATCGGAATAGGGCATGCCGATCTCGACTAGATCGGCGCACTCCGACAGCGTTTTGAAGGCCTCTAGGCTGGCGGACACGTCGGGGTAGCCGACGGGCAGGTAGCCGATGAACGCGGCTCTTCCCTGTTCCAGGCAGGTGTTGATGGCCTTGCCGGAAATGCCGAGCCGCGCGGGATCGGTGAAGGTGGTCATTCGAGTCCTCCAACGGTGAGATCGGGTTTGCCGGCCATGCCGAACCAGTCGAACGCCGTCGCCACATCCTTGTCACCGCGACCGGATAGGCACACCAGGATCCGGGGGCGAGCCGTCGGCTCCTCCTGGGCCAGGCGGAGCCCGAGCTTGCGCGCTCCGGCGACCGCGTGGGATGACTCGATCGCTGGGATGATGCCCTCGGTTCGGGTGAGGAGCCGGAACGCATCCATCGCTTCAACATCCGTAATGGGCTCGTAGGAGGCGCGGCCAGTGTCGGCGAGCCACGCGTGCTCCGGGCCGACCCCTGGGTAGTCGAGGCCGGCGGAGACCGAGTGCGACTCAATGGTCTGGCCGTCCTCGTCCTGCAGGATATAGGTGCGGGCGCCGTGGAGGACTCCGGGGCGCCCCCCGCCGATCGTCGCCGCGTGGCGACCGGTCTCGATGCCGTCGCCGGCGGCCTCAATGCCGAGCAGGCCGACCTGCTCCTCGGGAATGAACTCGGCAAAGGCCCCGATTGCGTTGGAGCCGCCCCCGACGCAGGCGACGACCCAATCGGGGAGCCCCCCGTGTTCGTCGAGGAACTGCTGACGGGCCTCGATCGAAATGATCCGCTGCAGCTCTCGCACCAGGTATGGGAACGGGTGCGGACCACCGACGGTGCCGATCAGGTAGTGGGTGTTGTCGACGGTGGCGACCCAGTCGCGCATCGCCTGGTTCATAGCGTCCTTGAGAGTTCGGGACCCGGAGGCCACGGCACAAACCTCGGCGCCGAGCAACTGCATGCGGGCGACGTTCAGGGCCTGCCGCTGCGTATCCAACTCACCCATGTAGACGCGGCACTCGAGCCCGAGGAGGGCGGCAGCCGTCGCGGTGGCGACGCCGTGCTGCCCCGCGCCGGTCTCGGCGATGACACGGGTCTTGCCCATGCGCTTGGTGAGCAGGGCCTGGCCGAGCACGTTGTTGATCTTGTGAGCGCCGGTGTGGTACAGGTCCTCGCGCTTGAGGTAGATCGTGGCGTTGCCGCACTCCTTTGAGAAGTTTTTCGCGACGGTCAGAGGCGTTGGCCGGCCGGCGTAGTTGCGCTGCAGATCGGCTAGTTCGGCGACGAACGCGGGATCCTGACGAGCCACGCGGAACTCCTCATCCAACTCCGCGAGGGCAGCGCGGAGTGCCTCGGGGACGAAGGTACCGCCGTAGCGGCCGAAGTGGCCCGTATCGTCGGGGAGAGTCATGGGCGCATGATACGCAGGCACGTCACTTCACCTGCCCGAAACCTCGAACCGCGGACTGCGGGGCGCCGTGGCGGACGAGGGCCTCGCCGACCAGGACCGCGTCGGCGCCTTCGTCACGGACCCGACGGGCGTCATCGACCGTGAAGATCCCGGACTCGGCGACACGGGTGCAGGTACCAGGGATACGTGAGGCGAGACGTCCGAACTGGGCGAGATCGACTTCGAGGGTCTTCAGGTTGCGGTTGTTGACGCCGATAACCTGGGCGCCAGCCATCAGGGCGCGGTCGATCTCGGTCTCGGTGTGAGTCTCGACGAGGGCCGTCATGCCCAGTTCATCGGCGAGGGCGAGGAAATCGGCGAGCTGGGCGTCGTCGAGGGCGGCTACGATCACGAGCACTAGGTCGGCGCCGTGGGCGCGCGCCTCGAAGAACTGGTAGGGCTCGACCATGAAGTCCTTGCGGAGGAGGGGGACGTCGACCCGCGCCCGAACAGCATCCAGGTCAGCCAGGGAGCCGCCGAAGCGACGCTGTTCGGTGAGCACGGAGATGGCGGCCGCTCCCCCGGCGGCGTACTCGGCGGCCAGGGCGGCTGGGTCGGCGATGTCGGCCAGGTCGCCCTTGCTCGGTGAGCGACGCTTGACCTCGGAGATCACGGCGAGGGTCTCGCCCTTGAGGACCGCTGGCCGGGCCGGCGTGGCGGCGCGGGCTGCCGCCTCGATGTCGGGCTGGGACGCGACGCGGACGGCGAGGTCCGCACGGACGCCGGCGATGATGCTGTCTAGGACGTTCATTCTGGTGCCTCCAAACGGGCGGCGCGGCGCAGCGCGGTGATGACGGCGGCGGCCTTGTGGGAGCATTCGGCGTCCTCCAGATCGGGACGCGAGTCCGCGACGATTCCGGCACCGGCCTGGACGTGGGCTATCTGATTCTTGATTACGGCGGTGCGGATGGCGATGGCGACGTCGGAGTTACCGGCGAAGTCGAAGTAGCCGACCACTCCCCCATAAAGGCCGCGGCGGGAGACCTCGAGCTCGTCGATGATCTCCATCGCGCGGACTTTCGGAGCTCCGGAGAGAGTGCCGGCGGGGAAACAGGCGAGCGTGGCCTCAAGGGCGCTGCGGCCGGCAGCGAGCTCGCCGGAGACGGCTGCCTCCAGATGCATGATGTGGCTGTAGCGGTGGATCTTCATGAACTCGTGAACGGTCACCGAGCCAGGCCTGCAGATGCGGCCGAGGTCGTTGCGGCCGAGGTCGACGAGCATCAGGTGCTCCGCACCTTCCTTAGGATCGGCGAGAAGCTCCTCGGCGAGGCGGCGATCCTCGGCCTCGGTGGCGCCCCGGGGCCGAGAGCCCGCGATGGGCCGGGTGGTAGCGACGTTGTCGCGGACGGTTACGAGGGCTTCGGGGCTGGAACCGACAACGTCGAATCCGTCTAACCGCAGCAGGTAAAGGTAAGGACTCGGGTTCGTAAGGCGCAGCGCCCGATAGATCTGGAGGGCATCTAAGGTGGTGGAGACGTCGAAGCGCTGGGAGACGACGATCTGGAATGCCTCGCCGGCCTCGATCTCACGAATCGCGGCGCGGACCGCCTCCTGGTAGTCCTCGCTGGTGCGCTGGCGCCGGATCTCCAGGTCGGCAAGCCCTTCCTTGACGGGTTCGACAAGCGACGGTTGGGGTTCAGCTAGGCGTCGGGCCATCTCCTGGATGCCTACGACAGCCTCGTGGTAGGCGCGCTCGACGCCGGCATCGGTTCCGTCGTAGTTGATGGCGTTAGCAATGAGGACGACTTCGCGTTTGTAGTGGTCGAGAACGGCCATCTCGGAGGAGAGCATCATCGTCAGCTCGGGAAGCTGGAGGTCGTCGACACATGTGTCGGGCAGCCGCTCGAGACGGCGCACGATGTCGTAGCCGAGGTAGCCGACCATGCCGGCGTGGAAGGGCGGCAGGTCGGCGTCGACGGGGGTTTCGAGCCGGGTAAGGACCCGGCGGAGGACTTCGAGTGGGTCGCCGTCTCCGAGGCCGACTAGTTCGCGACCCTCCCAATGGGCCCGGCCGTTGCGCTCGGTGAGGACGGCGCCGGCTCGGACGCCGACGAACGACCACCTAGACCACACGCCCTCGGAGGCGGATTCGAGCAGGAACGTGTTCCCGCGGGCGCCACAAAGGGCGGCGTAGAGGCCGATGGCGGTGAGGTGATCCCCGGTCAGCCGGGTAGAGACGCTGATGACGCGCCGGGTCTTGGCGAGCTCGATGAACTCGTCGAGGCCGGGGGTGATCTTCATGCCAGGTCCTCGGCACTCAACTCGGTGAAAAAGCAGGTGGGGGTGCCCGTGTGGCAGGCGGCACCGGTCTGGTCGACGCGGAGCAGGACGGCATCACCGTCGCAGTCGATGTGGACCGAACGCACGGCCTGAGCATGCCCCGAGGTCTCCCCCTTGACCCAGTACTCCTGCCGGCTCCGCGACCAGTACGTCGCCCTGCCCGTCTCGAGGGTGCGGGCGAGGGCCTCAGCATCCTGCCAGGCAAGCATTAGGACGGCGCCGGAGGTCGCGTCCTGGGCGATGGCGGGGACGAGGCCGTCGGAGTTGAACTTCAGGCGCACGAGCACATCGTTTCGCAACTGCATGAAGGTCATTCTTCCTGGTTCGTGATGCCTCCGGGCGGAGTGCCCACGACACGATCTACCGGCACGTGCCCAGGACCGTCATGGCCTGAGCAAACCTATTAAGCGTGCAACCGTTAGGGGCCCGTGCACTCCGAAAGCACTCGCCGCCCGTCTCGGACTGACCCCGCCGGATCAGGCTAGGCCATGCCTCCCAGCCCTAAACTGGAGTCATGAGCTTTGCCACCCGTCAGCGCGCCGCCCTCTGTGACTTAATGACCGAGCTGGGCGCGGATGCCCCCACCAAGTGCGAGGGTTGGCGGGTCGCGGACCTCGCGGCTCACTTGTGGATTCGCGAGCACCGCCCGGCTGCGCTGCCCGGAATGGGGCTGGCACGGTTCGCCGCCAAGACGGCTGAGCTCCAAGAGCAAGCCCTCGCCGAGAAGGGGTTCCGGGCGCTCGTGGAGGATCTACGACGCCCCGGTTGGGTGATGCGTCCGCTGGACAGCATCGTCGGAGCAAACGAGTTCTTCATCCACCACGAGGACGTCCTGAGAGCGAACGGCCGCTCCCAAACCCTCACGGCCCCGGAACAGAGACAGCTCTGGCGCACGGCACGGGTCTTCGCCTACCGCGCGCAGCTCGCTTGGAAGGGACGCCTAGTCCTCGAACCGACGGGCCTCCCCACCGCGGCGCTAGGCAAGGGCGATCGCCCGATCCACCTGCTGGGACTCCCCTCCGAGCTGCTGCTCCTACTGACAGGCCGCGAGGCGGACGTCGAGGCCATCGGAGAGCCGAAGGTAGTGGAGGCGTTCTTGGGATCGGTTGGAAGGCTGTAAATAACCAGCACCGATTCACAATGCGCCAGCGGCAGATCAGACAGCCCGCTGGCTCAACTTTCAGCGCCTAAGTAGCCGCTGAAAGGATTCACTTGACGGCTCATCACGGTTGAGGGTGTAGTGGTGGCTTGAGATGCGTCGGTGTGTTGAACAGAGTCGGGGTCTTCCGATGATCAAGGGTTCCCGCGCCACCTATCCGAAAGACTCCGACTTGCTCCGCGCTACTTTCAAGCGTCCCGGTCTGGCCACGTTCACCCGCCTGGACGAGTTCGGCTTGGAGGTCGTCGGCCAGCATCGGGAACTCCACGGCCACCGCGGCTGTGCGCCCTGTACCGGGTCAGCCGCACCCTGCACACCGGGGCCGGCCTGTTCACCGACAAGCGGGCCAAAGGCCTGGAGAACCTGTTCGACCGTGAGGAGCACATCGAGGTCCAAGCCACCCGGGGGATCAGAGCCGGCAATGTGGCATCGAGTGGCGGGGAGCCATTCGCAGTGTGAATCCTGACGTGCGTCGTCTGAGGGAGGCGGCCGATGAGCACCATCGGCCGCCTCCGGGTCAGGCGATTCAGCCGCGGACCGCCGCCTCGATCGCGGCGCCGACCTCCGCGTCGATGTTCTTCCAGTACTGGAAGACGCGCGACAGGACAGGCTCCTCGACCCCGGCTAGCGAACCGGCGACGGTCTCGATCAGCCGCTCACGCTGAGCGTCGTCGTAGACGTCGCGCACCAGGGTGTGCGCCTGGCCGAAGTCGTCGTCCTCGGCGTGCAGGGTGTAGGCCGAGCGCACCAGGGCACCATCCGCCTCCCAACCGTTGTCGACGGGACCGTCGTACGTGGAATAGGGGCGGCCATATGAGTTCGGCGCGTAGACCGGCGCGGAGCCGTTGTGGACGTACTCCATGTTGCCCTGCGCCGCGTAGTTGTTCACTGGGCAGATCGGCTGGTTCACCGGTAGCTGGTGGAAGTTGGTGCCGATGCGGGCGCGGTGGGCATCCGGGTAGGAGAACACGCGGGCGAGCAGCATCTTGTCTGGGGAGACCCCGGTGCCGGGAACCATGTTTGAGGGGCTGAAGGCGGCCTGTTCGATCTCGGCGAAGAAGTTTGTCGGGTTCTCGTTGAGCTCAAGGCGACCGACCTCGATACGCGGATAGTCCTTTAGGGACCAGGTCTTGGTCAGATCAAACGGGTTGAAGCGGTAGGTCTTCGCCTCCTCGTAAGGCATGACCTGCACGTGCAAGGTCCAGCTCGGGAACTCCCCCGTGTCGATGGCCTCGAACAGGTCCCGGCGGTGGAAGTCGGCGTCGACGCCGGCCAGCTCGGCCGCCTCTGCATTGGTCATGTTCTCCACGCCCTGATCGGACAGGAAATGGTATTTGACCCAGTAGCGCTCACCGGCGGAGTTGACCCACATGTAGGTATGGGAGCCGTA
This sequence comes from uncultured Propionibacteriaceae bacterium, assembly GCA_945875065.1. GTDB lineage: Bacteria > Actinomycetota > Actinomycetes > Propionibacteriales > Propionibacteriaceae > Arachnia. The sequence goes on from CAMCJC010000016.1 coordinate 10,883, forward strand.
GCCGTTCATGTGGCGCCAGGTCCGCGGCAGGCCGCGGTCGCCCATGAGATATGCGACCTGGTGGGCGCTCTCCGGGGAGTTCGTCCAGAAGTCCCACTGCATGTTCGCGTCGCGCAAACCCGAGGCGGGCATGCGCTTCTGGGAACGGATGAACTGCGGGAACTTGATGCCGTCGCGCAGGAAAAACACGGGAGTGTTGTTGCCCACCATGTCGAAGTTGCCCTCCGTGGTGTACCAGCGCACGGAAAACCCGCGGACATCACGCCAGGTATCGGGCGAGCCTTGCTCGCCGGCGACGGTGGAGAAACGCGCGAGGGTCCGAGTGGTGGTGCCCGGCTGGAAGACCGCGGCCTTGGTGTAGGCGCTGACGTCGCCGGTGACGGTGAAGGTACCGAAGGCGCCCGAACCCTTGGCGTGGGGATTGCGCTCCGGGACCCGCTCGCGATTGAAGTGGGCGAGTTGCTCGACCAGATGCACGTCGTGCAAAACGATGGGCCCGTCGGGGCCGACGGTCAGCGAATGCGCATCCGAGTGGACGGGACAGCCGTTGAGGGTAGTAGAGGGTGTGTTGGTCTCGGTCATGCCGATCCTTCCGCTTGTTGTTGGCAGGCGGGGCAGATGCCCCAGTAGATGACCTCCGCCTCGTCGACGACGAAGCCCTGGGGATCCACTGGGTCAAGACATGGGGCCACACCGACATGGCATGCCACGTCACGAAGATCTCCGCATCGGCGGCATATCAGGTGGTGATGGTTGTCGCCCGTAGCCATCTCGAAGCGTGGGGCCGCTCCGGCGGGTTCCACACGACGCACAAGGCCTACCCGGCACAGGGCGGCCAGGACATCGTAGGTGGCCTGTACGGACAGCGATCCGAGTCGTTCGATGGCGAGTTCCCGCACCTGATCGATCGTCGCGTGCGGATGGGAATCCAGGACCTCGAGCACCCCCAGTCGCGCCGACGTGACCCTAAGGCCCGCCGACCTCAGCGAAGTCGTGTGACCCGAGGCGGTTGAGGACATACAGTCACCATACCCTTAACTTGAAAGATTCCAAAATTAGAATCCATCGCGGCCTTAAGAGATTCTCGCTAGCTTCGCGACGCCGACCGGACCTGGGTCGCGCCACGAAGCCTCATCCCACCCCGAGCCTTTCGAGAAGCAACTCGCGCACCCGCGCCGCATCAGCCTGACCGTGCATCGCCTTCATCACCTGACCGATGAGCGCGCCGACCGCCTGGACCTTGCCGCCGCGCACCTTCTCAGCCACATCCGGGCTGGCAGCAATGACGGAGTCGATCGCCTCGCCGAGTGCTCCCTCGTCCGAGACCACACGAAGACCCCGCCTCTCCACGACTTCGGTGGGCGAACCCTCGCCCGCGATGATGCCGTCGAAGACGGCGCGGGCCAGCTTGTCCGTGAGCTCGCCCTTGTCGACGAGCTCCTGGGTCGCCGCGACATCTGCCGGGTTCACCCCGAGGTCCTCCAGCTCGACCCCGGCCTCGTTGGCCCGGCGCGCCAGCTCTGACAGCCACCACTTGCGGGCCGACTGTGGCGAAGCCCCGGCCGCCACAGTCGCCTCGATCAACTCGAGTGCTCCAGCCGCGACGATCGCTGCCATCGTCTTCTCGTCGACCTCCCACGCAGCGGCCAGGCGCTTGCGACGCGCGGCCGGCGGCTCGGGCAGGCTCGCCCGCAACTCCTCGATCCACTCCTTCGACGGCGCAACCGGCACCAGGTCCGGCTCCGCGAAGTAGCGGTAGTCCTGTGCCTCTTCCTTCGAACGGCCCGGGCTCGTCGACCCGTCACCCTCGTGGAAGTGCCGTGTCTCCTGCAGCACCCGCCCGCCGCCTGCGAGGATCGCGGCCTGGCGTCGCATCTCGAAGGTCACGGCCCGCTCAATCGAGCGCAGCGAGTTCACGTTCTTCGTCTCGGTACGGGTACCAAGCTCCGCCGAGCCCTTCGGAGCGAGCGACACGTTCGCGTCGCAGCGCAGCGATCCCTGCTCCATACGCACGTCGGAGACGTCAAGCGCCCGCATTAGATCGCGCAGCAGCGCGACATAAGCTCGCGCGACCTGCGGGGCCTTCGCCCCGGTCCCGAGGATCGGCTTGGTGACGATCTCGATCAGCGGCATGCCGGCGCGGTTGTAGTCGATCACCGAATAGTCGGCCCCATGGATGCGCCCGGTCGCCCCGACATGCGTCAGCTTGCCCGCATCCTCCTCCATGTGGGCCCGCTCGATCTCGATCACGTAGCTCTCGCCGTCGACCTCCACCTCGACGCGGCCGTCGAAAGCGATCGGCTCGTCGTACTGCGACGTCTGGAAGTTCTTCGTCATGTCCGGGTAGAAGTAATTCTTCCGCGCGAACCGACCCCACGGCGCGATCTCGCACCCCAGCGCCAGCCCGATCCGGATCGCGGACTCCACCGCCTTGGCGTTCACCACCGGCAGCGCACCCGGCAGCCCCAGACACACGGGGCACACCTGCGTGTTGGGCTCTGCACCGAACTCCGTCGAGCACCCGCAGAACATCTTCGAGGCCGTCGACAGTTCCACGTGCACTTCGAGTCCCAGCGCGGGGTCGAAGTGCTCCAGCACCTCGTTAAACTCCATCAGTTCGGTCATCACCACACCGCCTTCGAGCCTACGATCGGGGCGGCTTTGGCCAGCAGCGGACCGGTATCGGATTCGACCTTGGCCTCGATGAAACCGCCCACCTGGTAGCAGCGATCGTCCGCCATAGGCGGCGCGATCACCTGGAGTCCCACGGGCAGTCCGGCCGCGCTGAGCCCGATCGGAAAGCTCGCCGACGCGTTGCCGGCCAGGTTCGAGGGGATCGTGCAGAGGTCGGCCTTGTACATCGCCATCGGGTCTCCAGTGCGCTCCCCCAGCTTGAACGCCACCGTCGGTGTCGTCGGGGAGACCAGAACGTCGCACTGTGCGAACGCCCGGTCGAAATCGCCCGCGACGAGGGTCCGCACTTTCTGCGCGGACCCGTAGAACTGGTCGTGGTAGCCGCTGGAAAGCGCATAGGTGCCGATTATCAACCGCCGTTTCGCCTCCTTGCCGAACCCTTGGCCGCGTGTGATCGCCGTCACGGCTTCCATGCCGTTGCGGCCGTCGTCGCCGAGCCGCAGACCATAGCGGACGGCGTCAAAGCGTGCCAGGTTGGAGGAAAGCTCCGCCGGCATGATCAGGTAATAGGCTGCGAGCGCGTATTCGAAGTGTGGGCAAGACACTTCCACGACCTCCGCCCCACCGTCCTGCAGCCATTGCACGGCTTCGGCGAACCGCGCCTCGACATCCGGTTCGTAGCCCTCGCCGCCGAACTCCTTAACGACGCCGACCTTCAAGCCCCTGACGTCGCACCTTTGAGCGGCGTCCGCCAGCGCGGGCAACGACTGCGCGATCGACGTCGAGTCCATCGGGTCGTGCCCGCCGATGATCTCGTGCAGCAGCGCCGAATCCAGGACCGTCCGGGTCACGGGACCCGGCTGGTCCAGCGACGACGCCATCGCGACGACGCCGTAGCGCGAAACCCCGCCATACGTCGGCTTCACACCGACCGTGCCGGTCACCGCGCCGGGCTGGCGGATGGAACCCCCGGTATCCGATCCAAGCGCGAGCGGCGTTAGGCAGGCGGCTACCGCAGCCGATGAGCCGCCGCCGGATCCGCCCGGCACCCGCTCCAGATCCCAGGGGTTGCGGCTCGGTCCGAAGGCGGAAGTCTCCGTCGACGAGCCCATCGCGAACTCGTCCATGTTCGTCTTGCCGAGGATCACCAGCCCGGCCTCCTTGAGCCGTTGTACCGCAGTGGCATCGTATGGGGGGACCCAGCCCTCGAGCATCCGGGAGCCGCACGTCGTCGGCATGCCGGTGGTGCAGAAGTTGTCCTTTATCGCAATCGGAATGCCGTCCAGAGCCGATCCGACCTCGCCCCGTGCGCGCCGCGCGTCCGAATCCGCGGCAGCCGCGAGCGCGCCGTCGGCGTCAACGTGCAAGAACGCGTTCACCTTCGGGTTAACCGCCTGGATCTGCTCCAGGTGTGCGCGGGTCAACTCCACCGATTTGATCTGACCGTCAGCCAGCAGGTCAGCCAACTCGCTCGCAGACTTCGTGATTAGTTCGCTCATGCCCTCAGTCCTCGCTCAGGATCTGGGGCACGCGGAACCGGCCCTCCTCGACATCCGGGGCCCCGGCCAGCACCACCTCCCGTGGCAGGCTCGGGCGCACCTCGTCATCGCGCATCACGTTCACCAGCGGAAGCGCGTGAGTCATCAGCGGCACGTCAGGTCCTGCGACCTCACCGACGGCGGCCACCGACGTCAGGATCACGTCCAGCTCGGGTGCCAGCTCGGCGCACTCCGCGTTAGTCAGGTCCAGTCGAGCCAGCGCCGCCAGGCGCGCCACATCCTCAGCGGATAACGCCACGATGTCCTCCCTTGGTGCTTCGGGCCCACCGTCGTGAGCCGCTCGCGCAATCCTAATGGGCGCTCTGCTGAAGCATCTCCCGCAACGGCCGGTAGTGGGCACGGACCGCTTCCCTGTAGGCCTCGACGTCGCCGGCCTCCGCAGCGCGCAACATATCGCCGTGGGCCCGGGCGATGGCAGTGAAATCGGCGGCGTTAGGCAGGGTTAGGCTCGGCAGCACGGCGGTATGGACGTCCCAGAACGCCGCCACCAGTTGGGAGAGGATCTCGAGCCCGGCCAGGTTCAGGAGCGTCGTGTGGAACTCCCGGTCCTGTTCCAAGAACGAGTCCCCCCTCGCCGCCGCCGCGCACATTTCATCGACCAGCGCGTGCAACCCCTCATTGTTGCTTCCGCTGAGGGAGGTGCAGATCGGCTCCGCCTCGCTGAGGTCCAGACTCTCGCGCACGCTGACGACCTCACGGAGGGCCTTGAAGTCGTCGCCGGGTACCATCATCGCCCGGAACGCTAGCGTCTCGACGAGAGGCTGCAGCGAGGCGTGGCCGACGAACGTACCGCGACCGTGCTGTACGTCGACAATCTCCAACGTGTTGAGTGCTCGGATCGCCTCGCGCACCGAGCTGCGCGAAATGCCAAGGTTGTCGCAGAGCTCGGTCTCACTAGGTAAGGGATCACCGGTGCGCAGGTTGTTAGCAAGGATGTAGCGCTTGATCTGGCTCGCGGCCTCACGCGCCAACGTGCGACCCCCTCGACGGGACCCTTCAAGCTTGTCCATGGTGCTCCTTGTTCGACCCCTGACTGGCTAGGTGCGGATCCCGAAGGTCGTGAGGAAATCGTGACTCAACCCTCGTTGATTGGCACGCACCGCTGCACTTAGTATATGCCCAACGTCAGTCATCAGACGTCATATTTTAAAGGAGTTCGAGGATGTCTCTCCCTAAGAAGAGGAACGGCTTCAACCGCCGTTCGTTCGTGAAACTGCTGGGAGCCACATCCGCTGCGGCCGGCATCGTCGCCACTCTGTCCGCCTGCGAAACCAACAAAAAGAACGAGACTCCCACTACCAGAGACTCGATGAGGCTTATTCACAGAATCCCAAAGATGATTCCTGTGAT
>CAMCJC010000017.1 GCA_945875065.1 uncultured Propionibacteriaceae bacterium
CTCGTGGAGCACGAGGTGGGGTATGAACCGCGCGTCATCGAAAGCACTACGCATCAGGCAGAGGCGTTCGTCCCGTCGAGATACGGCTCCGCCGTGGGTGCAGCTTTCCAAGGGGGCGTTCTTCGGATACCCGTAGAAGTCCATGAGTAACCCGACTCGCTGGAAGCTCTTTCCTTTCAGGAAGTTCCTGACCTGAACTTCGTATTTGAGCCAGTCCCCACCTCCTTTGCGCGCCCTCCCACCGGTGTGTGAGGTCTTAACGATGCTGACCGTCAGGTGGAAACCCTGTGCACTGGCGGCGGGTACGAGCAGTCCGTTGGCGAATCTCTCTTCGCTTTGGCCTTCGACGATGAGCGCTAGCTGCCTCATCCCTCAAGCCTCTCCGGGGTCGGGCGGCCACCCAGGAGGTTCATCTCCCACAGCGAGCCCAAGGAGTACTCCTCCAGGAACTCGGCCAGCCGGTCTTCGTCTGGCCGGGTCACCACGGTGGCGCCGTTGACGCGCTCGACCACGGCGATCTCGGTAACGTCGAACTGTGATAGCAGGGTCACGGACTGGGTAGCGACGATGACACGTCGGGAGTCCTGGGCGGCGATGCGGATTATCTCGGCCAGGATGTGGATGGCGGCCGGATGCAGCCCAAGCTCGGGTTCGTCCAAGATAATCGTCGAGGGGCGGTCTGGTCCCAGTAGCAGAGTCGCCAGGCATGCGAAACGTAGGGTGCCGTCGCTCATCTCGTGAGCGGTGAACACCCGATCCAGGCCCTTTTGCCGCCACCGCAGCCGGATGCGTCCGCTGCCTCCGGGCTTGAGAACGAAGTCGTCGAAGAACGGAGCCGTTGCCGCGACCGCAGTGACGATGCGGCGGTAGTTGAGCGGGTGCTCGTCGCGCACTCGAAGCAGGTAGGCGGCGATGTTCTCCGCGTTCGAACGCAGGGCGAGGTCGTCGCCGGGGGTGGACCAGCCCTTCGAGGGGGCGTCCTGGCTCACGTCGTCGAAATGGAAGACCCGGCAGCCGGACACCACGGGCAGGACGTTTTCGACAAACTGGCGAAGACGCCAGTCATTGCTGTCTTTGAGCGCCTGAAGGTTGCCCGGTAGGTACTCGTCGAACGGGCGCGAGTACGTGCCTTCTTCCCAGTAGAGGCGTTCGTTCCCGATGACTGGGAGGTCGGCATCGTCCCGCACAGATGGGGTGAGGGTTACGCGATAGCCGTGGCGGACCCCGTCGATCTGTTGGCCATGGATTTCGATGTGGGTGGCGTCGGGAGCGTCCGGGCCAGCGAAGCGAAGCGACGACATACCGCCATGCCGGGTGAAGTACGCCTCGTGTCCGCCCTCCCACAAGCGAGACACGACCTCAAGGGCGCTGACGATGTTGGACTTGCCCGAGCCGTTGGCTCCGACGAGCGCTGTTACATCGGAGGAGAGAGCCAGGTCGAGCTCCCGGATGGACCGAAACCCCCGGACGATGAGTCGGTCAAGCGAGGAGTCGTTGGGCATGCCGACAGCCTACCTAAGGGGGAAACGACCCTCGGCTCGAGAGCAGCCGGCCCGTCCGTCAGAACCCGGTGGAGGCAGATATGACTGTGTTTGATCTGATGGGCGAGGTGCGGGGTGATCCGCGCGCGGGCGCGCTGGTGGTGTCGCTGGCCGAGCTGGGCCGGGAGTTCCCGGAAATGCGCCCTGGGACCTACACCGGTGCGCCCGGCAAGGAGCTCGATGTCGTGGCGACGGAGCTGGCGGCCATCAACATGGCTCAGATCGAGATCGAGCGCATTCGCGGTGACCTGCCCACGCCGAGGCCGCCCGCCAGCATCTCGTGCAGCAGCAGGAGGCGCAGGCCGTGACCATCGACGCGACGCGTCGCGCTGACGACGACACCGAGGCTGCCGTCGAACACCTACGGGCCATCGACGAGGAGCTGATGTGAGCGACTACAAAGAGTTTCTGGAGGAAGTGCGGCGCTACCGGGGCGCGAGAGACCGGCTTGACGGTGTCTGGGACGACGAACGGGCGCGGCGGTTGCGCGTCGAGGCGCTCGGTCCGCTGGGGCAAGCCTTAGGCAACCAGGCCACCGCCTTGGCGCAGCAGGCAGAGCAGTTCGAGGCGGCCGGGCAGCTCAGCAACCTGGCGTCCCGGAACCTAAACGACGCCACGCGACGCCTAGCGGCCGCCGACGACGCCGAGCGCACCGCCGGTCGAAAGCTAGACAGTGCCAAGTCGTCGGTCGCGACGGGGGTAGTCGCTGTCAACTCGTGCAAGGCGTTGTGTGACCGGGCCCTGCACCTGGCGGAGCTGGGACCTGACAGGAGCAACGGGAAGGCCGTCGCGGTCGCGGCTGGGAAGGCGGTGGCGGTGGAGGCAGCCAAATATGTCGCCGAAGAGGCGGTCACAGCGGCGATCGGGCAGGCGATCGGCGCCGACCTGCCTCCTGGCGCCGACGGGAACACCGTCGGCCACCTGATCGACGCCGTCGAGATGGGCTACGCCTGGTTCGACAGCCTCAAGAACAAGGGCAAGTAGGAAGGCCGGTTACGTGAACAGGGTGCTTTATGTGGGCCGCGTGGCCATCGGGGTCGCGTTCTGGTGGACTGCGCTCTACACCCCGCTGGTGTTCCTCACGACCTTCTGGGCGGGTGGGCGGTTCAGCCCCACCCAGGGCGGGGCACACCGGAGCTGACGCTGTGGGCAACCCTTTACGGCATCCTCGTGCTGGCCGCATGCGTGGAACGCGCGCTCTTCGGCAAGCGGTTCATCGAGGTGAAGGTGATGTGGCGGGTGATAGCAGTTGGCCATGCGCTCGGCATCGCCGTCGCGATCGCCTGGTTCAGCAAGGTTCCGCCGGGCCCGAAGTCGTGGTTCATAGCCCCCGCAATCGCGGCCTTGACCGTCGTCATCTGGATCCACCTGCTGGCGCCGCGCCTCGACACCGAGGCCTAGTGGCCCGTTTGTCAGTTACCTATAGAAAGGTCGAACAGCCGGCCTTTCCTCGGTGATTACGGGCGATGACGATGGCGCGCCCGGGGGAGGAAACGGACATGTCCAAGGTTCTGACATCTCTGCCGACGGGGGAACGCGTCGGCCTGGCGTTCTCGGGAGGGCTCGACACCTCCGTGGCGGTCGCCTGGATGCGCGAGAAGGGGGCGATCCCTTGCACCTACACCGCCGACATCGGTCAGTATGACGAGACCGATATCCAGTCGGTGCCCGGCCGGGCCGCCCAGTATGGGGCGGAACTCTCGCGGCTCGTCGACTGTCGCGAGTCCCTGGTCGAGCAGGGCTTGCATGCCCTTGCGTGTGGGGCGTTCCACATCCGCACCGGCGGCAAGCCGTACTTCAACACCACCCCGATCGGGCGGGCCGTGACCGGCACGATGCTGGTCCGGGCCATGGCCGCCGACGACGTGCACGTCTGGGGCGACGGCTCGACGTACAAGGGCAACGACATCGAGCGCTTCTACCGCTACGGGCTGCTCGCGAATCCGGAGCTTCGGATCTACAAGCCGTGGCTCGACGAACAGTTCGTCAACGAGCTCGGGGGACGGCAGCAGATGAGCGAATGGCTTACCGCGCGGGGGCTGCCCTACCGCGACTCGGCTGAGAAGGCCTACTCCACCGACGCCAACATCTGGGGCGCGACCCACGAAGCCAAGACCCTTGAGGAGCTCGACGTATCCATGGAGATCGTCGAGCCGATCATGGGGATGAAGTTCTGGGATCCCTCCGTCGCGATCAAGCAGGAGGTCGTGCGGGTCGCGTTCGAGCGCGGCTACCCAGTCGCCATCAACGGGGAGCGCTTCGACGACCACGTGCAACTCGTCCTCAAAGCCAACGAGATCGGTGGCCGCCACGGCCTCGGCATGAGCGACCAGATCGAGAACCGCATCATCGAGGCGAAATCGCGCGGCATCTACGAGGCGCCGGGCATGGCCCTGCTTCACCTGGTCTACGAGCGACTCATCAGCGCCATCCACAACGAGGACACCATCGCCAGCTATCACAGCGACGGCGAAGAGCTCGGCCGGCTGCTGTACCAGGGGCGCTGGTTCGATCCGCAGGCGATGCGAATCCGCGAGGGTCTGCTCAGGTGGGTCGCTTCCGTCGTCACCGGCGAGGTCGTCCTCAAGCTGCGACGCGGCGACGACTACACCATCGTCGACACCACCGGCGAGGGCTTCACCTACGAGCCGGAGCGTCTTAGCATGGAGCGCGTTGAGGACGCGGCCTTCGGCCCCACCGACCGCATCGGCCAGCTGACCATGCGCAACCTCGACATCGCGGATACCCGCGCCAAGCTCGTCACCTATGTCAACCAGGGGCAGCTGACCGGCGGCGACGCCGACAAGCTAGTCGCCCAGCTCGAGATCGCCGCCCCCGCCGAGCCCACGGAGCGGAACGATGGCTAAGGACATCTTCGAGAAGGTCTTCATCGCTTGGGGAGGAACGCAGAAGCTGGCGTCGCTGGTCGGGCAGCGCATCGCCGCCCTTGGATTCGACCCGATCGTCGGCGGCGGCAGCCCCACCGAGCTGTTCATCGGAACCCAGGTATTTTCCCAGATTCGCGCATGCACCCGTGCGATCATCCTCGTCAATGGCGAGGGTATCGAGGCGAACCCGGGGGTCGGGCTGAATGACAACCTCATGTTCGAGTGGGGGTACATCACCGGTACCTACAGCCCCAACAAACTCCACGTGTTCCTGATCGACATTTCCGTTTCCGACCTGCCGAGTGACCTCGGCGGCTCCTGGGCGACGGAGGTGACCACCGACGATCGGGAGCTTGAGGAGATCGCCGACTCCATCGTCGCTACCTTCCAGAAGGACGCGACCCGGCACATCGAGCTCGACAAGCTCAAGATCATGCACATGTGGGACGACGTCAAACGGTTCGTCGACGTGCACGACACAATGCCCCAGTGTTCCGACCTGGAGCTCGCCCAGTACCTCCTCCACACCGCCGAGGTGTGCGATTACTTCATGGAGGAGGAATACACCGAACAGCTGCTCAACAAGATGCATCCGACGTCGGCCCTGCTCAGCTTCGTCGTCCTGCTGCTGAAGGCGAACATCCGGCTGGGCCTGGAGACTAGCGGCCTAGCCAAGGCTCTGCCGTTCGACTCGTTCACCGAGCTGCGGGCAGTGTTCGAGAGCAAGTTCGACTTCTCCTATCAGGACGAGGAGATCGACCTGTGGCTGCGGTACTTCACGAACCGCCGTCTTAGCCTCTTGTACCGGCTCGTCACGCTGAACTCTGATTTCAACGACGCTGAACGTCGTGGGCTGCTCACGAAAGCGCAGACCTTCTTGGAGGCGTGCGGGCAGATCCTCGAGGACATCTGCACGAAGTACCCGTCCGACGTGCCGTACGTGAACCTGTACCGCGGTTATGTCGAGCGCGACACGTACCGGGTGTCCGAGGCGCTCGGGCTTGAGGAGGAGGCAGAGATCAGCAACGCCGCCGCACTTGTGGCCAAGGAAGCGATCTACCTCACGTACCAGGAGAAATACCCACACGACACCTACCTGATCCGGCAGCTCGCGCAGGAGTACTACCGCAGCATGGCCGAGCGGATGGACTTCATCGATGACGTGACCGAGAAGATGGTCATCAAGCGGACCCTGGAGACTTTCCTCTCCAAGCTCGATGCCGACAACGGTCGCCAGCACGTCGTGCTGGAGGAACTCCGCCACAAGCTCCAGTGACCGGCCCTGTCCGTCAGAGGCAGGCAGGAGGCGAAAACATGCAGATTGTCCGCAGACCAACCACCCGAGGCGCCGCGCCGGTGGAAACGTCCACCGCGTCGCGCACCACAACGGGGCGCAGGACAACCGTCCTCGGCGAGCGCCGGAACCGGGGACTTCCTCGGTCCCGGGAACTCCTTGATGCGCTATCGAAACTCGACGTCACCACCGACGACCGGACCCGGCAGGCGGTGCTGAAGTTCGTCGGCGACCTGTACACCACCTCGGGCGGGGGAGTTCCGATCGGGCTCTTCGCCAAGTGCTGGCTCGGCACACCGTATCTCGATCACATCGTCGACCTCGGCGGCAGCATCGTGCGTCACTTCAAGCACAACGAGACGGTGCCCAGCGTCTACGCCGCAGCCCGGCCGCTTGCCCGCAACGACGCGTACGCCTTCATCGAGGTTTACAGCGACGGCACCGTCATCCCCGTCCGCAGCGACGGTTCCCCAGTCAACTGAACGAACAAAGGAAAGAACATGTCCACCAGCATTGATCTTGGGCCGATTAAGCGGCACATGGACGACGTCGGACAGCAGATTCTCCGCCACGTCGACAACCAGATAGACGCGGTTCAAGGCAACATCGGCACAGTTAGGCACGATCTACACCTGACCCGCGACGAGCTTGTCGACCTCAGGCGGGAGTTCCAGGCCTTCGTCGAGCAATCGACCCGCACCGCCGCGATGCAGCAGTCGCAGACGAAGATCGTCGACCTGAAGGCCCAGTTGGACCGCGAGTTCGGGCATTACTCGCAGGTCCGGCGCACCTCGATCGGTTTGTTGCAGAGCTTCGACGTCGGCAACGTCTCCAACGCCGTCGCCACGACCCTGGCCGAGGAACTGATGCTCCAGACCCCCCGCTACTGGCTGGCACCGGCCCTGGTCGCGCTCGCCGCCTGGTCACACGACCGGCAGGACATCGCCGAGAAGTCGGTGCAGGAGGCCTTCGCCCGCGATCGCCACAAGACCAGCTTGTTCTTCGCTCTCGTCCTGCGACGCCAGGGGCGCCTTCCGGCGTCGGTGCGCTGGCTGCGCCACTATTTCGCGTCCCTGGACCCGACCGCCCTGACCCGCGAGTTCGCCGTGATCTTGGAAGCCGCCTCATGTGATGCATTCGGCGTCGAGGGCCAGGAACTGCTGTCGGAGAAGCTGGCGACGTGGTCCAAGGAACTGCGCGACAGCAACGAGATCGTCGAAGAGCAGATCAACCGGTGGCACGATGAGATCTCTGGCCACCAGCAGAGCCTCGGGCCCGACGAGTACGGTGCGCTGCGGGCGGTGTGCCCGCAATGGCGGGACCTGAGCCACGGCCTGGAGGCCGCCAGCGCCCTGCCGCCCCTGCGCGAGAAGTACGCGAAAGTGCGGGACTTCGAGGCACCGCTGTCCACGCGGCTCGAGGACCTCCTCGACGACATCCTCGATGCGCTCGTCACCGAGTTCGACGCGGAGGAGTTGCCGCTGCGCCGCGAGGTCGTCTACCACGAGGCGGTCATCGAGGAGCAGGGCGACCTGGATCGTGCCCGGCAGAAGGCGGACCTTCTCGGCGAGGCGCTCGCGGAGACCAACGACGTCGTCACCTTGCAGACGATGGGGGCGATCAGCCCCGATCTGCTGGGGATCGGCACCCAGACGCAGAAGATCGCCATCGGTGCGGCCCCCAGCGATTTCCGAACCGCAGTTGGCCGCTACTGCGCCGCCTACCGATCCAAAGCGCCGGGGGAAATCACCTTCGAGTTCGGTCCCAAGCATTCCAACTTCGCGACCACTCACGGCTTCGTCGGAGCGACGTTAAAGGCCTCGGCGGGCCAGGCTGAGAGCGAGCAGCGTCTCCAGGAGACATGGGGAAAGACCATGGATCCGAAGATCGAGGCCGCGAAGTTCGCGGATAGCTACTACTACAAGCCAGGTACCATCGCTGCTGTCATCGCCCTGATCCTGCTCCTCATCAATCCCTGGGCGGGCTTCCTTGCTCTGCTCGGCGGCGTCGCCGTCGTCTGGTTCCTCGGCGAACAGAAGCGCAAGGCGTGCCAGCAGGAGGTCGTCGCGCTGGAGAAGCAACGCCAGGAAGGCTACGACTTCTCCGTCCAGCTGCTCCGCACCGCCCAAGCCGAGCTGGCCGACGCGCGCCTCGATTTCGAAGACCTGGATGCCACCGAATCGGCCGTGCTCGAACTCATCGACGGCTGGCCCACCGCCAATAAGGAGGACTGACATGACCACCCCGAATGTCCAAGTGCGACGCCCAGTCGCTTCCCGTTTCGTGCCGCGTCCCGCCGACCAGACCGACGAGACCCGGCTGGTCCGCCGCAACGTGCTCCAGGCCACCCGCTCCGTGCAGGAACGGGCGACGAAGCGGGAGCGCCTCATCGCCGGCGACCTGCCCGACTGGGATCCGCTGCCCCCGGGAGAGCTGCTCGTCAAGCGCGGTGCCTAAATGATCCGGGGCAGCTCTCACTACGAGACTTGGGTCCTGACGCTGCGAGCGTGGAGCCAGGACCCGCAGGTCGACATCTCCGACCTGCCGGTGCTCGACGAGCACAGCGTGCCTGCCGACGTGTTCACCCGCCTAGCGGACCACATCGTCGCCGCCCAGAACGTGCTGATGCGGTCGTGGCGGGACCGCTTCGAACGGCTCCTCGGGGCCGCACAGACCGAGTTCGATGTGGCCCAGGCCATGCTCGACGGGCGCCGCGTGCTGCGGCGTCGCGTCGAACTGGCGCGCCACCCGTCGCTGCCACAGTCGCTAAGGGAGGCGCTGGAAGAGGCGTGCACGCGCGACCTCCAGCGGATCCAGGAGGAGCTGGAGCAGTCGATACGCGACGCGGCCTCCGCCCAGGCCAGGGACGCCAGTTTCTGGGAGCGGCGCCTGCTCGCCGTCCATCAGAACCCCGTTACGGGTGCCTTGACGGCCCCGCTGGTCCCGCCCGTCGCTTCCGAGGAACCCGCGCCGGTGGCGAATCGCCGCTGGCCCCGTCGTCGAGTCCTGTGAGGATAAATGCCGAACTATCACGCCACGCAGAGCCTCGTTCAGCGCTACCTGAGCGCGCGGGTACCTCTGATCGTCATCCAGTCGATCGAGCCGCAGCGCGTCCTGACTCTGCTCGCCGAGCTAGCACAGCGCATGCGCGTCCTAACGTTCTTCGAGCACTCGCTGACCGACGGCATCCGCGACCTGCTGACGGGGCAGCTCCTCAGCGAGGACGCCCCGCTCGCCCTGGCCCTGGAACAGGCGCGGTCCACGTTCAAGTCGCGGCCCAACAGCAACTTCATCTTCACCGACGTTGAAGGCCTCGACGAGGAGAGTTCCATGTCCCGGCACTTCGCGGAGATGGTACGGCTGGCGGAGTCGCGGCAGGGCACCATCGTGCTCATCGCCTCGTCGCCGGTATGGACGGGACTCACGCGCCTCGGCATGAGCGTCGCCCTCGACTTACCGGATCAGGCGGAGATGCGGGAGGTCGTCGCAAACATGATCGACGACCACCGCGCCATCATGACCATTCAATGGCAGGAGCGGGAGGTGACGCGGGCCGCCGAGGCGCTGGCGGGCATCACCCAGATGGAGGCCACCAACGTCGTGGCAAGTCTGGTGGCCAAGGGTGCCGTCAAGAACGAGGACCTCGCCGAGCTGAGCTCGTTCAAGGACCAGATCTTCGGGGAACTCAACGGGCTCGAACGCATCCGGCTCAAGGATGACTTCACCGTCGGAGGGCTCGGGAACCTCAAGCAGTGGTTGGTGCCGCGCGAGCAGCTGATGAAGGCGGATCTGACGGGCACCAACCTGCATCCGCCGAAGGGGGTGCTGCTGGTGGGTGTGCCGGGATGTGGAAAGTCGCTGTCGGCTAAGGCGATCGCGTCGCAGTGGGGGCTGCCCCTGTACAGGCTGGACATGGCCTCGATCCTGGGCCAGTACGTCGGCCAATCGGAGGCGCGGCTGCGCGAGGCCCTGGCGACGGCGGAGCGGGTCGCGCCATGCGTGCTGTGGATCGACGAGATCGAGAAGGGGCTTGCGCAGGGCTTCCAGGATGGCGTGACCAAGCGCCTGATCGGGCAGTTCCTGTTTTGGATGCAGGAGCAAACCGCCAAGGTGTTCATGGTGGCCACCGCCAACGACGTGACGACGCTGCCGCCGGAGTTGCTGCGCAAGGGCCGCTTCGATGAGCTGTTCTTCGTCGACCTGCCCGATGCCGCCGACCGAGCGGAAATCCTGCAGCTGTACTTCAACAAGTACCTGAAGGTGGTGCCCTCGCCGGACTTCTTGGCGGAACTGACACGCCTGACGGAGGGCTTCTCCGGCTCCGATATCGACGCGGTGGTGCACGATATCGGCACCAAGGTGTTCGTCGAACAGCGCGCGGATCTGCCTTCCGAGGCGGAGATGCGGCAGTTCTTCGTCAACGTCGTCCCGTACTCGCAGACTAACCCGGAGGACGTCGCCAATATCCGGGCGTGGGGTAACTCGCGCTGCGTCCCGGCGTCGCACCGGGTCGACGACACGTCGCCGGTGCCTACGGGCCGCCGCGTCGTCGTGCTGTAGGAGGTCGTCAGCGCAGGACTAGAAAGAGCATGGCGATTGGCAGCAGTAACAGCAGGATCACGTAGTTCCCGATGATGCCGCGCCCTAATTCGGTTAGGGAGGGGTTCATCGATTGCACGAGCCAGGCCTGGCGGACACCATGGATGACCGGCCCGTGCACGGTGAGGCGCTGGTAGTTGACGATTGGGGGATCGGCTGCCAGCTCCACCTTCTCGATCCCGGAGCCGGTGTCGAGTTCTAATTTCCAGCCTTTACGTTTCCCATTGGGGCCGCGGGTGCGTAGGCCGGCTCCGAGCAGGACGAGTTGGCCCGGGTGGCTCTGCGAGACTTGGAGGATGCAGGCCTGACCTGTTGGTACGCACCCCGCGATGTCCCACCCGGCGGGGACTGGGCTGGCGAGATCATCCTCGGGGTGCGACGCGCAAAGGCATTGCTGGTCATCGTGTCGGCGTCCAGCGCCGACAGCAGCCACGTGCAGCGCGAGCTTCAGGTGGCCATAGACGCGAAGGTGCCCATCTACTGGCTCAAGCTTTCAGACGAGTTCCCGGATGCACTGCGCTACGAGTTGACCAGCACGAGCGGCATCGAGTGGGAGCATCGCGACGAAGCCCCGCAGGCGATGCTGGATGCGCTGGTGGCGGCGGACGAGCAAGCCGACGAACTCGACGGGCGAGAAGCATTGCGTCGCACGCCGTGGGCGGTCGGGGTCGGTGTTGGGCTGTGGTGGGCTCTGCTCTATTGCGTGCTGGTGCTCTTCACGGCGAAGGGGGGACCTAAGCCGGGCGACTGGTGGATCGGCCCGGCCTTCGCGGCCATGTTCGTCACGATCTGGGTCCACTTCCTGGCGATTCGACCCGAGGACTGAGGCGGTTCAGGGGTTGCGCCGCGCGTCGAAGACCTCGATGTTGGCGTCGGCCAAGATATGTGGCAGCTGGGCCGCGATGTCGAGGTCGTACTGCTTCAGGTTCTCGTGCAGGGACCCCCAGGGCTGGGCCCATTTGTGGTCGCCGCGGCCGTTTCGGCGCTCGTTGAGCGCCCAGCGGCGGTGTTCCAACTCGCCCAGGCGTTTTAGAAGGTCGCTTTCCGCGAGATTCACCGGCTCGGGCCTCTCGGAGTAGCGCCAGTCCAGGGCGACGGCAGCGTGGGCCGTGGCACAACCGACGATCGTCGCACGGTTGCTCGCCTTCGCGAATGGGGTCAGCTCGTCCCACAGCATCCGTGCCAGCGGCGAACTAGATGCATTGTTTGTGGCGGCACCAACCCCCTGGTAGGCCAGATGCACCTGCGGCGCGAGCCGGTCGACCAGTTCCGGCGTGAGGAGCGGGGAATGGCCGGCGGGACGCACTGGCGCGTAGCCGGCGCGGGCCGCCAGCAGCGGGAACTGTGCCGCGAGCTCTAGGGCGGTCAGCCGTGCGCCGTCGGTCGGCTCGACCTCCAGGTGCTGGAGCAGCCGGTCGGCGACCGTCCCCAACTCACCGGGGGTCAGGACGACCTGCTGGGGGAGCCGCCTGGAGGTCACGTCCAGCCGCAGAGTCTCCAGCTCGAGTAGCTCGGGTATCGCCGCAGCCAGCCGCAGGAACGGCGCGGTCACCGATTCTGGCTGGTCGTCCCAGCGTGCGCGGCCCTCGACGTAGCGGATGGTGGGGAACAGAGGTGCCTCGGGCCGGGTAGCCTCTGCGCCCGGGGCTGAAAGCCAGGCGACATCGTCGAACAGCAGGCGCGCCAGGAGCGGGAGCCGGGCGAACCAGTGCGAGGGAATCCGGCCCGGGTGAGTCTCGACCGCGACGTGCCGCTGGGCCACCTGGATCGGCGCCTCGTAGATGCCGCCGAGCGGCCAGGCGACCTCGCCGGAGGTGACCACCACGACACGGGCGCCCTCGACCTCCTGGGTGATGGCCCGTGCGGTCGCGACCGCCGCGCTCTCCGGGGCCGCCGCAATGTAGACGGTGGGTCCGGTGGGGGTGCCTCGCTCCGCGGGCGGGGCCTGCCAGCCTGCGACGAGGCCCAGGATCTCCTCGACGACCCGGGCGGGCCGCAGGTCGCTCGAGCCGAGCGGCCCGGTGGGGCGGGGAGCTTCCGCGGCTCGGATGCGGTGCGGGATCACGGCCTGGGTCGGGTCGCTCCACGCCGACTCGATCTCGGCGGCGATGCGGTCGGCGACGCGGGAGTCGCCGACGACGAATGGTGGTGGACTGACGTGCTCCCGCGGATGCGGCGGGACGCTCGCGAGCGCGGTGCGGACCAGCGTCGGCAGCCAAGCGACGGCTGTGAGGCTTTTGTCCCCAGTCCAGAGGTTGGCGACGCCGTCGTCCTCGAACACCGCGACGACCGGCTCGTCGGGGTGCTGGCGGCGATGCTCGCCTAACAGACGGGCGGTTTCGTCGTCGTCGGTGCCGGAGATGATGGCATGCTGAGGCATGCATCCAGTTTGGCACCGGGGAGGGAACGGCGATGGCTCGAAACGACGATCGGCCCGTGGTTCAGCTCATTGGTGACGGCATTGCGGGCCGCTGGCTTTCCTGGCGGTGGAGCGATTCGCGTGAGTTCGGCGTCCACCGGGTTGAGGGCCTCGACGAGGCGCTCGCCGCCTTCCACGCCGCCCTGCCGCGCGGAGACGCCGGGCAGGTCGCGGATCTGCGCCTCGACGGCCCGCTGGCCCGGGAAAAGGACGAACTGAAACTCATGACCCGTCTCGCCGAGTGCCTGCTGCCGAAGGCCCTCAGGGGCCAGCTGCCGGATGCCGGCCGGGTCGATGTTCGGATCATGCCTAGCCCCGCGACCGCGCGCATCCCCTGGGGGTTGCTGCCGGTCGGGGATAAGCGCTTGATCGAGTCGTCGGACGTGTCCTGGATCGGACCGATCCTGCCCCGCGACGTCGCGCCGCTCCCAGAGACCGCGCCTGCAGGAGCCAGCTACCAGGCGTTGTATGTGATCGACCCGCTATCCCACGGAGCAAACCCGCTCGGACTGCAAGGACTCACCTTTCCGGGGATGACGACGGCCGCTGTCCGGACCCGCAGGTTCACCCCCGAGCAATTAGCCGAAGAATTGGAGCAGGACCGGTCCAGGCTCTTCCTGCTGGGCCACGTCCAGCAACGGGCGCACCATGACGGGGAAACCAGCTTCGCGATGACGGGGGGCAATCTGGGTGCCGCGACGGTGCTGCGGGAGAAGATGCACGTGCCACCGCGGGTGGCGATCGTCGCGTGTGGATCCGGCGTAGACCTGGCCGACCCCGAGCCCCTCGGCCTCGCCACAGCGTTCCTCATTCAGGGCGCCGACACCGTCCTCGGCACCCTCTGGCCGCTCCCGACCGATACCGGCCTCGCCCAGGCGAATCCATCGGGCGAGGGGGCGTTCGAGGAGCTAGCAGTCGCCATCGACGAAGCTCTGATGGCGGAGGACCCCGTCGCCACCCTCTGCGAATACCAGCGGGAGCGGCTGAAGGCGTGGCGGAAGGAGCCGACCCTGCGGAACTCGCCGCTGGTGTGGGGGGCCGCGATGGCGATGACCGCGCCGAGGGAGCGGCACCTTGGCTCACAACAGCCGGCAGGAGACGGAGCTGGCTAGGAGCGATTCCTTGCCATCGAGATAGATCAGGTGCGGTGGGGCGATCAGCGGCACCCGATCGACGCGCCTGGCCGAAGGAGCCACTTCCGGGATCAGGACGCCCGCCACTCGGGAGTAGGCGACGAGGTCGGCCGCGAGATCCACCTTCCCGAGCCGGCACGCCAGGCCGATGGCCGCCTCGTACGGCGGCTCCTCGACGGCTGCGCGCCACATCGAACGGTATTTGCGGGTCGGCATGTTGAACCGCTCCCCGCTTACGCCCTGGATGCCCGCCACCAGGAGGTCGAGGGCATCCTCAGGGCGAGTCGCAGCCAGGAGCGTTCCGAGGGTGCAGCGGGAATTGGCGGCCCACATGCCCGAGCCCCGTAAGTACTCGAACCGTACGAGGGCGCGCCGCAGCATCCGCTCGGCCGTCGCCCCGGTGCCGGAACCGCCGGCAAGGTAGGCCCCGGCCTTGTGCAGGGCGAGGGCCTCGGAACGTTCCATGCCTGGCACTCCCTGGAGCTGGAGAACCTGCTCCTCCAACCGGTCCGCTTGTTCCCTCTTCGGGGTGGGGATTTGGACGGTCATGTGGTCGATGAGGTCGAACACGACTTTCGCCCGCGGATGGATGCGCCATTGGCTGGGCGACAGCTCGGGTGCGGAACGGTCGCGACGGATCTCGTCTCGTTCCTCCTGAGCCTGTTTCCCCAGCTGCCAGTCGCGCAGGCAGGAGGCGCGCACCGCGTGCGCGACGTCGCGGGCGCTGTCCATGCCGCACATGCCGTCTAGGAGCTTGTCGACCCGTTCCAGGGTCCGCAGGGCCCGCGAGATGCGTCCACTGCGACGCTGGTGTCCCGCGAGCCGCAGCAGGAAGTCGACGCGGTGACGGGGGGCCAGGGCTTCCAGGTTGGTGGCGCGCCGGAGCTTGTTGGCGTTGAGGATGTGCCCGGCCCGGCTGAAGGCGCGCAGCAGCAAGGCCGGCGTCGCGGTGGATTCGGTCAGACTGAGCCTCCGGTGCTCGGCGATGCTGTTCAGGAGGGCCGCGATGGCGGCGAAGACCCGGCCCTCCATGAGGGCGACATCGCCGATCAGGTGCCAGGCGCGGGCCGCGATTTTGGGCGCGTCGAAGACGTCGGCCAGCGGCCGGGCGATCTCGCGGCACCCGTTGAGGTCGTGGGCAGCGAGCTTGGCGGCGGCCAGCTCGAGCTGCGCCTCCGGCTCCTTGTCTGTGGGGCAAGCCGGCAACTCCGAGAGGCGCACCGCCTGGTTGGCGGCGGCCAGGCAGTGCTTCACGTCGTCGTCGAGACCGCGATGCCGCAGCGTCCGCGCCAACCAGAGGAACGCGTCGATACGCTCGGCGATCGGGGCGGCGGCCCCGAGGCTATGCAGCCGGGCCCTGGCCAAGTCGATGGCCTCATTGAGGCGGCCGCTGAGGTCGCTATCGCGGATGTCGTTGACGCCGCCCATGCTCGCGCTAGACGTGCAGTCCGGCGAAGAGGTCGTCGGCGACCTTGCCCGTCGGGAAGGGGATGCCGGCGGCTAGACGGTAGGCCTCGCCCGCGCCTTCGACGCTGCGGATGTAGGAGAACGCCTGCCACCACGGCGACTCGATGTCGACCTGGCTGCGGTGCGCCGCCAGAGCCCGGAAGCACAACTCCTCGCGCCCGGTGAAGGGAATGATCGCGGTGATCTGCGCTGGGTCGACGAGGAGTCGGCGACGCATGGCGTCGGTGTCCCAGTCGTGCATGAAGGGCTGGCCTTCCTCCTGCGCCTTGTCGAGGGCCGCCAGCCACGCCCGCGCGTTGTGGGTGATCCACAGGACTCGCGAGACCTGCCAGGCCTCGCCGAGATCGGGTCGGTGGAACGGGATCGCGGCGAGCTGTGTCGCGTACATCGTGACGCGGTGGGCCTGAATGTGGTCGGGGTGGCCGTAGTTGCCGATCGGGTCGTAAGTCGCGACGACCTGCGGCCGGCGGTCCCGGATGAGCTCGACGAGGTGATCGGTGGCCTCCAGAAGGTCGGCTGTCCAGAATGCCCCGGCGGGCGGATTGGGATCAGGGATGGCATGGCCCTCGTCGTCGGTGGTCATGCCGGAGTCGTGGTAGCGGCCGCGACCTCCGAGCCACACGTGGTCGGTGAGGCCAATGATGTCGAGGGCCTCTGCGATCTCCTCAGTCCGCCGCTCGCCCAACTCCGTCGGCGTGAAGTGCGCCCACTCGGGCACCAGGATCTCGCCCAGCTCGCCGAGCGTGCACGTCACGAGCGTCACCTGTGCGCCCTCGTCGATGTACTTCGCCATCGTCGCGGGGGACTGCGACGACTCGTCG
>CAMCJC010000018.1 GCA_945875065.1 uncultured Propionibacteriaceae bacterium
ACATCTCGAAGCAGCCGACCTCGTCTGCGGGGCCGAAGCGATTCTTCGTCGCACGAACCATGCGGAAGCCCGAGTGGCGGTCGCCCTCGAACGTGAGCACGACGTCGACGAGATGCTCCATCGTCCGCGGTCCGGCGATGGAGCCGTCCTTGGTGACGTGCCCGACGATCAGGACCGCCATGTTGCGGTTCTTCGCGACCCTGGCGAGGGCGCCCGTGACCTCACGCACCTGAGTGGGTCCGCCAGGGGTGCCCTCGGCCCCGCCGACGGAGATGGTCTGCACCGAATCGACGATCAGGAGCGACGGCGCGACCTCCTCCACGTGCCCGAGGATCGTCCCGAGGTCGTTCTCACTGGCCAGGTACAGGTCGTCGTGAAGGGCGCCGGTGCGGGCGGCCCGCAGCTTGACCTGCGATGCCGACTCCTCGCCCGAGACATAGAGCGTCGTCTCGCCGCCCCCAGCCCACTTGGCGGCGACGTCGATCAACAGGGTGGACTTGCCGACCCCGGGCTCGCCGGCGAGCAGGACGACGGCGCCTGGCACGAGCCCGTCGCCGAGGACACGGTCCAACTCCTTGATGCCGGTGCGTTTGCGGCGGGCGTCGTCGGTGGAGACCTCCGAGATGCGCTGGGCGGCGCGCGCGGGCGTAGCCACTGCGACCTTCGTCAGCTTCGGGGCGCCGCGCTCGATGACGCTGCCCCAGGCTTGGCATTCGCCGCAGCGGCCGACCCACCGAACGGTCGTCCACCCGCACTCGGTGCATTCAAACGCGTCCTGTTTAGCCATGCCCCGAACTCTAGGAGAGGGGCCTGACAAAAACCCCGCTTCGGGTTTTTGGCCGTGCGATCTGGTGCTGACTAGCCGTTAAAATGCTGCGCACGAAGAGCGTGGACCCCCTTGCTCAGAATGGAGTGAGCACACGATGATCGTTGTCGTAGGCTCCTGCAACGTATCGGTCACCTTGCCGGTGGGGAACTTCCCGGTGGCCTACGAGCCCGCACGCTATTTGCCCGGCCAAATCGCCCTTGCCCCCTCCGGTGTGGCGCTCAACGTCGCCACTGTCCTGGCGGAGGACGGGGCCGTGGAACTCATGGTGCCGCTAGCCGCGGATGCGGCCGCGGCGCTCGTCTCAGCGCACTGTGAGAGCACCGGCATTGACCTCAGCCCATGCGCGGATATCGCAACTATGCCGTGTTCCGTCGTCATGGTGGACGACCGAGGCGAGCGCATGGTCAACACCGACCTGGGGGAAGCGCTGAGGGTGCAGGTTGCTCCAGGCACCGTCGAGCGCTGCCTTGCCAAGGGGCCGCGCGGCGTCGTCCTGGGGACTCTCCCCTGGGCATCGGCCCTGATCCGGGCGTTTCGGGCCGCCGACGTGCCAGTCCTGGTCGATCTGCAGGATCTCCAAGGCAGTGGCAATCCCTACGATCAACCGTTCCTGGAAGCCACCTACCTGTCCGCTAGCCACGAGCGCATCAAGCAGCGCGATCTGGCGCACCTCGCGCACGAGGTGCTGATGCGATCCGATGCCCGTGCCTTCTTCCTTACCCTAGGGGCGGACGGCGTCCTGGTCGCGACGCGCGACGCCGCGCCCGTTTTGGTGCCGCAAACCAACCGAGTCCAGGGGGTCAACACCACCGGGGCGGGGGACATGTTCACCGCTGTCCTGGCTCGAGAGCTATTTGAGCACGGTCTTGCCCCGCTTCGGGCAGCGCAGATCGGCGTCGATGAGGTCGCTCGGCGCCTAGCGCTCAGATGACGATGGTGCCCTTGCTGGGGGAGTGGAAGACGGCGCTGATGATGCCCGGGTGGCCGTTGGGGGCGACCAAGTCGAGGATGACGCCGTCGAGGTCCTGCTCCACCGGTTCGCCGAGCCACTCGGACAGACGATCCGCCGAGCCGGAAATGCGCACCGAGGTGAGGGAGACATCCGAGGTCAGCGCGCTGGGCCGCAGCAGTTCCTCGGAGACCCATTGGACGAAGAACGGCAACTGCGGGTCGGTCATCAGGCCCTTGACGCCCAGCTGACGCCACTCGAGGCGCCGACCGTCGGGGAACTGGCGGGTGCCCGGGACGGCGGAGCGCGCGAGTCGCTCCTCGAACGGCGAGATATCGTCGACGCTCACCGCCCAGCCGAGCCAGCCGCCGCCCATCTCGGAGCGGGCGCGCACGGCCTGCCCAAAGGGTGCCTTGTCAGCGGCCGGATGATCGAGGACCTCGACGACCTCGACGTATCGGGCGTCGGCCAAGGGAATGATGTGGTTGCGGGTCCCGAAGCGAGGGTGGAAGCCCCCGTCCTTGTAGTCGACGCCCAAGAGGTTCGACAGCCGCTCCGCATCGGCTTTGATGCCCTCCGGGCCGCTGGCGAAGATCATATGGTCGACATGCATGCCCTCATTCTGCCCACAACGACGGGCTGAGACCCAATCGCCCCCGGCTGGCAGGACGCGGTAGGCGGGGACTTGCGCGCGCCGCGTTAGTCTTGCGGGGTGCCCGTCCCCAAGGTTCTGCTGTCGACCACCGCCGTGTACCCGGAAGACACTAGCGCCGCCTTCGAGATCGCCGGCCAGGTCGGATTCGACGGCGTCGAGCTCATGGTCGGCGTCGATCCGGCCAGTCTTGACGAGGACGAGATGAGCCGTCTCAGCGAGACCAGCGGCGTGCGCATCCACTCCGTGCACGCACCCACCCTCATCATCACGCCGGCCGCGTGGGGCACCGACCCGTGGGAGAAGCTCCGCCGCTCCGCCGAGGCCGCCCGCCGCTTCGGCGCGGATATCGTCGTCGTCCACCCGCCGTTTCGCTGGCAGCGCGACTACGCGGACGAGTTCGTCGACGGCATCCGCGAGCTGAACCGGACGTCGGGGGTGACGTTCGCCGTGGAGAACATGTTCCCGTGGCGCACGATCGCCGGGTCGTTCAAGGCGTACCTGCCCCACTGGGACCCCACCGACCTGCCCTACGACCACCTCACCTTGGACCTCAGCCACGCGTCGACGGCGCAGTTAAAGTCCCTGGATCTCATCGCCGCTTGGGGAAACCGGCTGACGCACGTCCATCTGACCGACGGCAAGGGCTCGTTCAAGGACGAGCATCTTCTGCCCGGCGAGGGGGACCAGGACGCGTGGAAGGTTGTCGAGGAGCTGGGCCGTCGCGGCTACGAGGGACACATCGTCCTTGAGGTGTCGACGCGGCGCGCCTCTGACCGGGCTGAGCGCGTCGAGCTTCTGACCGGGGTCCTGCAACAGATCCGTCAGCGACTCGCTGTCGGCACGACCGTCTAGGGAGAGGAAATATGAAGCGCTCCGGAAACTGGGTCCATTCCCTCGTCCATCGCTCGTGGCTGGCACAGCGCGCCGCCAAATCCGGTGCCGTGCGGGATCTGGCCGGAAACTACGTCGCGGGCGACGACCTGTTCGACGCCGTCGATGCCGCCACCGTCTTGCGCGGTCAAGGGTTGGAACTCGGCTTCACACACCTGTCGCCGCTGGACTTCGAGGTCGACACCCCGCGCGTGCTCACCAGCCTCCTCGCGTCGCTCGGCGATCTAGCGCCGGGGGCGGAACTGTCCGTCACACCCGCCTCTTTGGACCTCAGAGGCACCGGTCGCCACGCCCGCGGCATCCTGAAGGAGTTGTGCCAGCGGGCGGAGGAGGTCGACGCGCACGTCACCGTCGAGGTCCAAGACCCCACCGCGTTCGGAGACGTTCTGGCCCTCTACCGCGACGTCCGGGAACACCACGAGGACTTAGGCATCACCATCCCGGCAAACCTCAAGGCCGCCCCGTCGGAATGCATCCGCCTGGGGGCCGACGGGGCTCGGGTGCGGCTGTGCATCGGCGCATACCCCGCAGGCCGGGACGTCGCGCTCGTCCGCGAGCACGACAAGTCCCTCGCCCTGGTGCGATGCCTGCGGCTCTTGATGGACTCGCCCGCCTACCCGATGCTCGCGACCCACGACCCCAACATCATCGAGATCGCGTGTCGGCTAGCCGAGCGCATCGGCCGGGCCCGCGGCTCCTTCGAGTTCCAGATGTTCTACGGCGTGCGGCCCCTGGAGCAGCGACGCCTGGCCGACACCGGGTGGCGCTCCCGCACCTGCATCCCGTTCGGGACCGGCTGGTACGACTACCTGGCGATGCGCATCGCCGCCCGGCCCCGGATCCTCGCCAGCTACGCCCGCGCGGTCCTAGACAAGCGCTGACGATTCGTCGGCGGGCCGTGGAAGAATGACCGGGTGCGTTTTCCCGGTCTGAGTGCCGCCCTCGAATCCGACCCCGCGATCGCCGCCACCCTCCGCGACTCCCAGATCGCGGGTGCCGAGGCGCGCGATATCACGTGTGCGCCGTCGTTCTTCTCGGTCGCCGCGGCCCTGCTGGCCGCCGGCTCCGGCCGCACGACCCTGCTCGTCGCGTCGACGTTCCGCGAGGCGGAGGCGATGGCCGCCGAGGCTGGGCAGCTGCTCGGCGACGATCGGGTCGCCTACTACCCGGCGTGGGAGACCCTCCCACATGAACGTCTCTCCCCTAGAGCCGATACCGTCGGCCGCCGCCTGGAGATCCTGCGTCGCCTGAAGTCAACGACCCCGCCGCAGGTCGTCGTCGCGCCCGTCCGTTCGCTCCTCCAGCCGCAGGTGAAGGAGCTGGCGGCGATGCGGCCCGTAACCGTCACCGTCGGTGAGGAACGCGACCTCACCGGTCTCTTGACGGACCTTGTCGCGGCCGCCTACCACCGCGTAGACCTCGTTGAACGACGCGGCGAGTTCGCCGTCCGCGGCGGCATCGTCGATGTCTTCCCACCCACCGCCGAACATCCCGTCCGCATCGACTTCTTCGGCGACGAGGTAACCGAGATCCGGCCGTTCGCCGTCGCCGACCAGCGCTCCACTGGCGAGCGGCTCCAGACCGTCACCGCCGAGCCGTGCCGCGAACTTCTCTTGACCGACGCGGTCCGCCGCCGCGCCAGCGACCTGGCCAAGGAACACCCGCAGCTGGCCGACATGCTCTCCCGCATCGGCGAGGGCCACGCCGTCGAGGGCATGGAAGCCCTCATCCCGGTCCTGGTCGACGGCCTCGAGCTCATCACCGACGTCCTGCCGCCCGCCTCGCTCGTCCTTATCGCCGCACCCGAACTGGTGCGGGCCCGCGCCGCGGAACTGGTGGCGACGTCGCAGGAGTTCCTGACCGCGTCGTGGGCGGCGGCCGCGAGCGGCGGCACCTCGCCCATCGACCTCGGAGCATCCGCGTACTGGAATCTCGGCGATGTCCGCGAACACACGATGCGGCGCGGCCACAAGTGGTGGAGCCTCAGCCCGTTCACCGCTGACGAGGAGATCGACGCGAACCTTGACGCCGGCTCCGTCCACTCCCGCCGCCTCGCCGTCGCCCCCGCCGACGATTTCCGCGGCGACATCGACGCCGCCGTAGCCCACATCGCCGAGCGCGCCACGGGCGGCTGGCGCGTCCTGGTGGGCGTCGAGGGCCGCGGCTTGGCGGCCCGCATCGTCGAGCTGCTCGGCGAGAGTGGAGTAACCGCCGCCATCACCGATCTCGACGCCGAGCCCGCTCCCGGCAGCGTCGCGGTCCTGGTCGGGGCGTTTCGGCAGGGCTGGCGCGACGAAGCCGCGAAGGTCGAGCTGCTGACCGCAGCCGAGCTGTCCGGCCAGCAGGTCGCCGAGCGTGGGCAGCGCAAACTCCCCAGCCGCCGCCGCAACACCATCCAGCCGCTGGAGCTCACCGCCGGCGACCCGATCGTCCACGAGACCCACGGCGTCGGCCGGTTCGTCGAACTCGCGCAGCGCACCGTCCAGGGCTCGGTCCGCGACTACCTCGTCATCGAGTACGCGCCCAGCAAGCGTGGTCAGCCCGGCGACCGCCTCTACGTCCCGATGGACCAGCTCGACCAGCTGACCCGCTACGTCGGCTCCGAGGCGCCGGCCCTCGACAAGATGGGCGGGGCCGACTGGGCGAAACGCAAGTCGCGGGCCCGGAAGGCCGTCGGTGAAATCTCGGCCGAACTCATCAAACTCTATGCCGCACGCCAGGCCACCAAAGGCCACGCGTTCGGCCCCGACACCGCCTGGCAACGCGAACTCGAGGACGCGTTCAGCTTCATCGAGACCCCCGACCAGCTCGCCGCGATCCAGGAGGTCAAGGCCGACATGGAAAAGGTGGTCCCGATGGATCGCCTGATCTGCGGCGACGTCGGCTTCGGCAAGACCGAGATCGCCGTCCGAGCCGCGTTCAAGGCCATCCAGGACGGCAAACAGGTCGCGGTCCTCGTCCCGACGACGCTGCTGGTCAGCCAGCACTACGCGACGTTCGCGTCGCGCTATGCCGGGTTCCCCGTCCACCTGGCCCAGCTGAGCCGTTTCCAGACCGATTCGGAGGCCAGGAAGGTCATCGACGGTCTGGCCACCGGCCGCGTCGACCTGGTGATCGGTACCCACCGGCTGCTGTCGAAGCAGATCGAGTTCAAGGCCCTCGGGCTGGTCATCATCGATGAGGAGCAGCGGTTCGGCGTCGAGCACAAGGAACGCCTCAAAGAGCTGCGGGTCAACGTCGACGTCCTATCGATGTCCGCCACCCCCATCCCACGCACCTTGGAGATCGCCGTCACCGGCATCCGGGAGCTCAGCATCATCGCCACCCCGCCCGAGGAACGCCATCCGGTGCTCACCCTCGTCGGCCCCTACGACAACGGCCAGGTGCGCGCCGCGATCCGGCGCGAGCTGGCGCGCGAGGGGCAGGTGTTCTTCGTGCACAACCGCGTCGAATCCATCGACCGCGTCGCCGCCGAACTCCGCGAACTCGTTCCCGAGGCGCGCGTAGCCACCGCCCACGGCCAGATGGGGGAGGCGAAGCTCGAACAGGTCATGCTCGACTTCTGGGAGCGTCGCGCGGACGTTCTGGTCTGCACCACGATCGTCGAGGCGGGCCTCAACATCCAGAGCGCCAACACCCTCATCATCGACCGGGCCGATGCGATGGGCCTGTCCCAGCTGCATCAGTTGCGCGGTCGTGTCGGCAGGTCATCGGAGCGGGGCTACGCGTACTTCCTGTACCCGCGAGACAAATCGCTCAGCCAAACCGCCCACGAACGGTTGTCGACGCTCGCCGCCCACACCGACCTGGGGGCGGGAATGTCGATCGCCATGCGCGACCTGGAACTCCGCGGTGCCGGGAACCTCCTAGGCGGCGAACAGTCCGGGCACATCGCCGATGTCGGTTTCGACATGTACCTGCGTCTGGTTGGGGAGGCCGTCGCCAACTACCGCGGCGAGGACACCGAACCAGAGCCGACGATGCGGGTCGAGCTGCCCGTGACCGCGCACCTGCCCGACGAGTACGTCGCCTCCGAACGACTTCGCTTGGAGATGTACAAGCAGATCGCCGAGATCCGAACCGAGGCTAACGTCGAGGCGGCCCGGGCGGAGCTTCTCGACCGCTACGGCCCGCTGCCTGAGGCGGTCGAGAAGCTGCTGAGCGTCGCTCAGCTCCGCAACCAAGCCCGTGGCCTCGGCGTCCACGACATCGTCGCCCAGGGCAAGTTCGTGCGCTTCGAACCGGTGACCCTGCCCGACTCGCGACAGCTGCGCCTCAAACGCCTCTACCCAGGGGCGGTCTACAAGGGGGC
Source organism: uncultured Propionibacteriaceae bacterium (assembly GCA_945875065.1). Lineage (GTDB taxonomy): Bacteria > Actinomycetota > Actinomycetes > Propionibacteriales > Propionibacteriaceae > Arachnia. Next base: position 7,637 of record CAMCJC010000018.1, read on the forward strand.
GACGTCGCAAATGCTCGTCCCGAAACCCGCGGGTGATGCAGTCGAGTGGGCGCGGACCGTGCTGACTCAGATCGTCGAATGAGTCATCCCTGACCGGGACGCGTCGGCCCTTTGGCTTGGATGCCGCCGATTCCTCGCGATTCTCCTCGCATCGGGTCTATCGTCTCGGCACAGTGAGGGGTTTTGGAGCCCTGCCGAGGCGGAACGAGGGTAGATGGTCAGGCGAGTCGCAGCCGTGGGAGCGGTGTTTGCCGTCTTCCTAGCCGGTTGTGCCGCCGCGCCGAAGCTTGGCGACTCGGAGATCGCCAACGCCTCCGACACTCTCGCCAAGGCCGACACGATGTTCCGCCAGCAGATCGAAGGGGAACCGAAGGACGCCGTCTCCGTCGCAGACAACGCCAAGTGCTTCTTCGAACGGGCTGGCGACCAGCAGATCGGCGACCGCGTCTACTGCGGCCCGCTGAAGGTCGCGTCGTCGAAGGCCGACTGGGCCGCCTACGCATATCAGGCCGGCGAGAAGGGGTCGCGGGTCGAGTTGGGGGAGTTGAACTTCGAGGGTTACGAGGATCCGCAGGGCTATCTGTTCCGCACCGACGGGGCGACGCCCGCATCGCCGGAAAGCGTCACGAGCCCGGCCGGCCAGGTCTCCGAGTTCAGCAACTTCGCGGCGATGATCCCGCTCCGGGCCGCGAAGGACATTGAACCGGAGCCGCTCGCCGAACCGGTCACGCTCAAGGAGCCGGCGGTGACGATCAAGGTTGCGGGTCGCGTCGAGCTGGCGACGATCCCCGGTGCCGCGATCGCAGCCCTCGACTCGGGGGCCAGCGGCGACGGGGCCTACCGTCCCGCCGAAGGGCAGCAGGTCGTGGCGTGGCAGATCGATCTGGGGCCGGCCATCGACCTGGCACCTGCCCTCGGGGCGTCGCTGCCCTCCGGCGTGAAGGACGCCACCGCGACTCTGTCGGTGCAAACCAGCGGCACCGCGCTCGGCGTCGTCGGTGGAAAGGACACGCCATGGGAGGACGGGGGCACGGGCGTTTCGTTCACGTGCCCGAATGTCCCGTGCTCCCCCGTCGCGGAAAGCTCGTACCTATTGGTGGTCTCAGCCGCCAGCCTCGACGGCGCCGAGCTCATCGCCGCGACCGCCGGCGAGCAGGAACGGGCGCCGCTGAACGGAGGAGCCGTTACCAGCGAGCACTCGTCGGTGCTGTACGACGCCAAGTACCCGCGCGTCGACCTCGCCTCCACCCCGCACGAGGTCCGGTTCACCGCTACCGGCAGCGAGCAGAATATTGAAGGCACCTACTCCACCCGCATCCCGCACGCGCACCTGACGTCGTTCGAGGTCACCCAGGGGTGGGCGCCGGCCGGGCAGGCCTGGTTGATCCTGACGCTGGAGGACGAGAAGCTCGACCTGCGAGAAGGCCGCGGCGCCCTAGAACCCGAGACGTGGAGCGTCCAGGCCGGCGAGGCCACCGTCACGGCGACCGACGTGGGAGTCGCGGGGCGCGTCGTCTTCCAAGTGCCGGCTGACGAAAGATCGTTCGCGGTGGTGGCAAGGCCAAGGTTCGACGGCTCGGTCGCCACGCAATCGGTCGAGGCGGAGATCCGCTTCCCCTAGGGCCTGTTTCGAAAGTCATGCCCTGCCCGCGGTGGTCTGGATCGGGCGGCCTAGCGTACCAACAGCTTGACCAGTACATCCAGTACACCGGGCAGTTGTTGTAACGCTATGTCATCTACCCCAGCCCATCCTCGCCGAGAACAGCACTGACGAAACACACCCTAGCCGCGCCCCGCGGCGGTATGCTCGGGGTCAGCCAACAAGGAGATCTAATGAAGCTCGCCGTACGCATCGCCGCGCCGCTCGTCGCTGTCCTCGCACTGTCCGGCTGCGCCCACAGTCCGAAGCTCGCAGCCACCGTGGGCGACAGGGTAATCACGCAGGCACAGGTAGACGATGCGGTCAAGAGCTGCCGCGAACTCGGCGTCCAGAACGTTGGAGCCAGCGACGTGGTGCGGACGCTGATCGTCCGCGAGGTGGTGTTGAACGCGGCCGCGACGGCCGGCGCGCCCATCGACGACGCGGCCCTCGACCAGGTCTTCGACCAGGATCCGGCCGCGGCCGAGTACAAGGACTCGAAGTGCAAGCCGGTGCTTCAGGCGCGGTTGGCGGTGGCGATGTACAACCAGCACCCGGCGTCGGCGGCCCGCCCCGACTTGCTCAACCAGGTGCCCTTCGAACTGAATCCCCGCTACGGCACGTTCGACCCGGCGGCAAACTTCGACGACCAGTCGGGGTCGCTGTCGATCTTGTCGAAGGAGTCGCAGCAGGTGCTCCTCGAACAGCGGTGACCGGCGAGCTCGCCCGGCTCCGGGAGGTCATGGACACGCTGCGGGTCAAGTGCCCGTGGGACGCGAAGCAGACGCATGCGTCGCTGCTGACGTACCTGATTGAGGAGACGGCGGAGGTCGTCGACGCGGTTGAGGCGGGTGACGATGCGGATCTGAAAGAGGAGCTAGGCGACCTGCTTCTCCAGGTGTTCTTCCACTCGAAGATCGCAGAGGAGCAGGGACGCTTCAACGTCGACGACGTCGCTGCGGGTATCGCCGACAAACTGATTCGCCGCCACCCGTATGTCTACGCGGGCGAGTGTCCGCCGTCGGAGCTGGATGGCAGCTGGGAGCAGCGCAAGGCCGCGGAGAAGGGGAGATCCTCGTCGCTGGACGGCATTCCGGAATCCCTGAGCTCCCTAGCCAGGACGCAGAAGGTCGTGACGAGAGCCAGGGCCCACAAGGTGGCGATCGACCTTCCTGAAGAGCCGATCACGGCCGAGGAGGTGGGCCACCAGATCCAGGAGCTGGTGGCCAGGGCTCAAGCCAGCGGGGTAGACCCAGACGCGGCAGTGCGCCAGGCCCTACGCGACCTGGAGAACCGAATCCGCCAAGCCGAGGGGTAGCGGACCCCTCAGCGGCCTCGCGCGCCAACACCCCGGCCCGAATCCCCGCGCACCAACCCCGGCGCGAATCCCCGCGCACCAATCCCGGCGCGAATCGCCGTTTTGGGTGAGCGGGGGTGTGTGCGGCTAGGGGCTTTGCGTCGCCCGTTCACCTGGCCCGGCGATTCGTGCACGCCCCTGGGGGTATGTGGAGGGGTGGGATGTGGCGGCGGTTGCGATTCTGGCGATGGGTGTGTAAGGTGTTACACACCCGGGTGGGCCGGAGAGCTTCGGTTATCACTATCGCTGATAGGTCGCGGGCTTGAACCCCGCCTAGGTTCGCTTGGTAGCTCCGTCGGTAGAGCAGAGCTCTTGGAACCGATCGGCGCTCACAACACGTCCGCCCGGGCCCGTATAACTAAAGACTTGGTGAGGGGTCCGGGCCGGATGTGTTCGGTTATCTTGGCATTTCTAGGTTCGACTCCTAATCGCCGCTTTGCGGCGGAATCCGGCGCAGCGACACGCCCGGGCCCTCACCAGCTGATCCACCATGGTCTCCCACGGGCACAGGAAGGAGGCGAGAACCATGGACATCCTTCGCTCGATCAAGACGCGTATCACCCCGCAGAGTGAGCGGGCAGACGCGCGCCAGGTCCGTAACTCGGCCGGCGGCTACACGTTCCAGCTCGACGACCACGCGCGGTTGCGTCGCTTCCTGAACCTCGGCGTCGACGGCGGCACGTATTACGCGTCGCCCCGGGATCTCGCGCTGGACAACGCCCAGGTGATTAAGCGCCTCGCCGAGTCCGACCCCGTCGGCATGGTTGAGACCATCGTTGACGTGTCGCAGCGCGGTGCGGCGCCGAAGCAGGGGCCGGCCCTGTTCGCCCTCGCTTACGCGGCGTCCGTGCCGGATGCCGCCCCGCTGGCGCTAGCCGCCTTGCCGAAGGTGGCGCGGACCGGGACGCACTTGTTCACGTTCGCCGGCTACGTGGAGCAGTTCCGCGGCTGGGGTCGTGGGCTGCGACGCGCGGTCGGCAACTGGTACCTCGACAAGCGGGCCGACGCCGTCGCCTACCAGGCCGTGAAATACCGGCAGCGCGAGGGCTGGTCTCACCGCGATCTCCTGCGCCTGGCCCACCCGGTCACGAGCGTTCCCGAGCTCCGCGCGACGTTCGACTGGATCGTGCGCCAAAGCGTCGACGAGGTCGCCCCTCGACTGATCCACGGCTTCGTAGCGGCCCAGCAGACCAACGAGACAAAAGCGTGGGCGCGGCTCGTCCGTGAGTACCGGCTGACGTGGGAGATGCTGCCCGACGCCGCCCTCGGTGAGACGGCCGTGTGGGACGCGCTCCTCGACGTTGGGGTACCGCAGACCGCGCTGCTTCGGCAGCTGCCGCGCCTGACCCGGCTGGGCATGCTGAGCGGCATGGGCGGCCGCACCCACGAGGTGTGCGCCCAGCTCGCCGATCCGGAGCGGCTCCGCCGAGCCCGCGTGCACCCCGTCAGCGTGCTGGCCGCGGCCCGCACGTACGCCTCCGGTAGGTCGTTTCGCGGGTCCACGACGTGGGAGCCGGTCAGTCGGGTCGTCGACGCCCTCGATGCGGCGTTCTACGCCGCGTTCGGGGCGGTCACCCCGGCTGGGAAGCGGACCCTCGTCGCCCTCGACGTCTCCGGATCCATGGGCTTGGGAGCGCTCGCCGGCACGCCGCTGACCCCCAGGGACGCATCCGCGGCCCTGGCGCTGGTCCAGCTCGCGACCGAGCCGAAAGCCGATGCCGTCGCGTTCCAGAGCAAGATGGTTCCCCTGGCCATCTCGCCCAGGCAACGCCTCGACGACGTCCTGGCTCGTCTGGCCGGGATGCCGTTCGGTGCCACCGACTGTGCGCAGCCAATGCTGTACGCGCGTCAGCGCAAGCTGAACGTCGATACGTTCGTCATCTACACCGACAACGAGACGTGGTTCGGGAACATCCACCCGCACCAGGCGCTCCGCCGGTACCGGAACGCCAGCGGGATCGACGCGAAGCTGATCGTCGTCGGTATGACGGCGAACGGCTTCACGATCGCCGACCCGGACGATCCCGGCATGCTCGACGTCGCGGGCTTCGACCTCGCGGTGCCGAACCTGATCGCGGAGTTCTCCCGTGGGCTCTAGCGATCCCCTGCACGGCGTCGCCTCGGCACTAGTTGCCGATGGCGGCGCCGCTTCGCGTTTCGGGACCGACGACCTTCTGGCCGCCCGCGCGCGCGACCTGCACGAGCAGGCGGCCGAGGCCGAGCATCGCGCCTCCCAGCTGCGCGCGGAACGCGACCTGCTGATCCGTAGGCTGCGAGCTGACGATGAGCGGCGCTGGTCGTACGGGGCGCTGGCGAAGGTCATCGGCTGCAGCCGTGAACTGATAGCCGCGATCGTCAAGGCTCCGAAGAAGCGTCCCTGAGCCTTGAGCGAGGCCATCCGGGGCTTGACCGGGTTGCCGTGGCGGGACCGGTGGGCTACTCGGTCTCGGGGTGAATCCTGAGGGCAGCGATGAACTTGCGGTAGAGCTCGTCGTGGTTCAGGAGTTCCTGGTGGGTGCCGCGATCGCGGATTCGTCCCTCGTCCAGGACGATGATCTGGTCGGCATCCAGCACGGTGGACAGGCGGTGGGCAATGGTGATGACCGCCCCGGTGGTTGAGAAGTTCTCGATCACTTGCTGGATGGCGGCCTCGGTGATCCCGTCCAGCTGCGCTGTCGCCTCGTCCAGCAGCAGGATGTCCGGGGTGCTGACCAGGGCGCGTGCGACGGCGAGCCGTTGCCGTTCCCCGCCGGAGAGGGTGGTCTCCATGATCTCTGTGTCCAAGCCTTCAGGAAGCCGCTGGATCTGGTCGGCCAACCGCACAGCCTCGAGGGCCGTCCACGCCTCGTCATCGGTTGCGGTATCGGCTCTGAACAGCACGTTGTCGCGGATGGTGCCCGGAATGATCGGGGTCTCCTGCTCCACATAGGCGAAGCGGGAACGGACCTCGTCGATGGAGAGGGCGTCATAGGGACGGCCGTCGAGTTCCAGGTGCCCGTCCACCGGGTCGATGAGCCGGAGCAGCAGTGAGAACACTGTGGTCTTGCCCGCCCCGGACGGGCCGACGAGCGCGGTGTGGCCACAGCGCGGCACCTCAAGGGTGAGGTCGGACAAGGCTGGCGATGCGGCGTCGCGGTAGTGGGCCGTGACGTTGCGCAGGGCGAGCACAGGGGCGGTCGGCGAAGCCGGTGCTGCGGTGCTGGTGGGAGCCGCCATCGTGTACTCCGGCACCATGCAGTTGGTCTCGTGGATGCGGGCTGCGGCGGCGAGGCCGGTTTGCAGTGAGGTGAAGGCGTCGCCGAGCGTCATGATGGGTTCGACGATGTTGAGGGCGTAGAGCAGGAAGGCCACCAGGGTGGACACCGCCAGGTCACCGGTGCTGACCCGCCATGCCCCCAGACCGAGCACGACGATGAGCGCCAACTGGGTGCCGCCGCTCGCCGTCGCATCGATGAGGGCTGAATACCACACCGAACGGATCGAGTGATGTGCCGAATCCTCGGCATGCTTGGTGACGCGGGTTATCTCCCGTGCTTCAGCCCGACTCGATTTCACGGTTCGCAAAGCCCGGAGCCGTCCCTCCAGACCCGCACCCAGAGCCCCGATCGCTTCTTGGGCCTTTTTTGTCTCGCCACCGACACGAGGCAGGAGCACGGCGAACAATGCGCCGATCACCACGACCGAGGTCAGGGTGGTTAGGAGCAACTGCCAGTCCAACACGGCCATGAGGGCGATGGTGCCGATGAGCGAGACCGTCCCGTTCATGAACTGCACGATCGTGGAGCTGGCGGCTGAGCGCAGCAGCACTGTGTCGCTGGTGACGCGGGTGACGAGCTCACCGGTGCGGAAGCGCTGCACCTGTTCGATCCTTGAGGAGAGGAACCTGTGGATCAGCGATCTGCGGGCATCAAGCACGATGTGCTCGGCGAGGCGTCCCAGCAGAAAGGATTGCGTCAAACCGGCCAAGGTGCCTACGACGAGCAATGTGACGAGCAGAGCCACAGGTCCGCTTAGGGATGTGTCAGTGCCAAGGGAGTCCAGCACGTGTTTCGTGGCCAACGGGGTGACCAGGGTGACTGCGGTGCTGAGCAACCCGAGGATCATGCCCAGGCTGATGACCCCCACGTGGCGGCGGGCATGAGGGAGCAGAACAGCCAATTTATCCCGAAGGGAGACGGCCGGGCCGGCGTGGTTGTCGAGGGCGGTCATTGTTTCCTCACGGGTTCCTGCCGGATTGGATTCGGCAGGATGTTGGGCGTGAACAAATCTCAGGGTCTCCAGCTTATGGCTGCGATTGCTCTCAGCATTATCCACAGGACAAGCCAGCCTGCGCTCAGGATTGCTGCCAGCGTGACGGGTATCGCGAGTTTGTGGGCGTAGAAGAGGACAACTAGGGAAGGGAGGAGCGCGCCGGCCAGCATGAGCGCGCTGCTCAAAAGATGCCGGGTGACCAGTGCGCGGCGGGGAGTCCCTAGATGCCAGTAGCGGAATCGGGCCCGCCGTCCGCGTGCCTGCTCGCCCAAGCGTGTGGTGGCGGCCTGGATCACTGCCACGGCCACGATCAGGAGTGCGGCAACGATGATGAAGGAGGTGAAAACCTCGCCGACGGCGGTGGCCACCCGGGTGTTGGTGGTGACCTGCCGGTACCATCCGACCCCTGCTCCGATGAGGGCGAAAGTGGCGGCGGCCAGCCCGGCCAGCAGGGTTTCTGACAGGGCCAGACCGATGATGCGCCATCGGCTCCCCAGGCGTGCGGCCAGAGACGAGACCGGTGGGTGGAGGGGGTGGGACGCTGCCACTGCTGCCACCACTAGGACGAGGAAACCGACGACTGGCCAGCGCAGCCCGGAGGGTGCCATCAAGAGTCCGGCCAGACCCGCTGCGGTGGTGAGAACAAGGCCTGGCCATTGCGTCTGCACTGTCCAGCGGAACCTGGCCGGGTGGGACCAGCCGAGGGAGGCCAACAGGGTGTGGTCGGCGGTTCGGCGAGGCCTGGACAGCCACCCCACGCCCACCAGGAGGATGCCGGCAGTGGCGATGGCCCCGGCGAACAGGAGCAGGACCACCTGTGTGGTGGTGGTTTCGCTCCACGTGACAGCCCCCAGGGTGGTGAACTCCTGGCTCACCCATCCGAGGTCGCCGACGCGTTGCGGGACTGCAGCATCGGTGGTGCCGAAGGCGTAGTCCGGGACCCACAGACTAACCGGCTGGAGCGACGCCCCGGCGACGACGAACACGTCCAGGCCCAGTGTCCTGAGTTCGGCCGCCACCGCGTCGATGCGAGGCATCGCGTCGGTGCGGGGCAGCCCTTCCAAGCCGGCGACGCGGACTCTCACCGCCGAGACGAAGTCGCCGTCGACCAGCTGGCTTGCCCCGTTCAGGGACACGATCGCCGACGAGGCCTGTGCGGCCAGCCCCATCCCGTTGCGCGTCGGGGTCAATGCCTGTCCGCTGCTGCTGACCGTAACC
>CAMCJC010000019.1 GCA_945875065.1 uncultured Propionibacteriaceae bacterium
AATCTGTGACCAGGTAGGTGGCGGCTTCCACCGCTACGCGACCGATCCCGGATGGGTCGTGCCACACTTCGAGAAGATGCTTGACGACAACGCCATGCTGCTCGGCACATACGTGCGCGCGTGGCGTCGCACTGCCGACCACGACACGGGCCTGCGTGATTTGTTCCAGCGCACCGCCTACGGGATCGCCGGGTTCCTGGAGCGGGAGCTTCTCGGGGAGCACGGCGCGTTCCACGCCGGCCTTGACGCCGACTCCTGCGACATCCGCGGCGCCGTCTTCGAGGGCATCTTCTACTTGTGGACGCCGGAGGTGTTGATCGACGTCCTCGGCGAGGAGGATGGCAACTGGGCCGCCGACGTGTTCCATGTGACCGCTGGCGGCAGTTTCGGCGAGGGCCTGTCGACGCTCCAACTGCGCGGCCGTCCCGACTTCGACCGCCTCGCCGACATCAGCGCCCGTCTCCTAGCGGAGCGCGGTACCCGGTTCCGCCCGGCGACCGACAAGCTGGTGGTGACGTCGTGGAACGCACTGGCGATCTCATCGTTGGCCTCGGCCGCGATGATCTGGAATGAACCGCACTGGCTGGACCTGGCTCTCGGTGCCGCGTCCTACCTGCGTGATACGCACCTCAGCGGCCGTGACCTGGGCCGCTCGTCGTACGACGGCATCGTCTCCGGGGCGGGTACCGCCGAGGACTACGGGGCGACGGCCGACGCGTTCGCGCTGCTGGCCTCGATCACCGGAGATGCCGCGTGGCTGCGGCTGGCCGAAGGCCTGGTGGACCGCGCCATCGAACTGTTTAGTGCCGACGACGGGGGCTTCTTCGACGACGCCGGCGAGGCGTTCGCTCGAACCCGTACCCTGACGGATCACGTCGCGCCGTCGGCGACGATCCTGCTAGCCCGGGCGCTGCGCACGGTCGGTACGCTCATTGAGCGTCCCGAGTTGATCGCCCGTGCCGACGCGGCCGCCCGCACGACGCGGGCCACCGTTGCGTCCGATCCGCGCTTTGCCGGCTCGGCGCTGGAGGAGGCCATGATCGACGACGAGGCGCGCCGCGGGCTGTCCCGGGCGGTCGCTGTCGTCGTGGGCGACCCGTTCGACGAGCTGACGCGGGCTGCCTGGCGGCTGGCGCCGGCCGGGACGACGGTGCTGACGGCGCCGGCGGGGAAGCCGGGATTCGGGTCGTGGCTGGTCGGGCGCGATGAGCGCGCCGTTTACGTGTGCCGCGGCGATCGCTGCTTCGACCCGGTCACCGACTACAACGACCTCAAGGCCCCGCTGTGGACCCGAACCGGGCAATCCACACCGGAGGCAGAGTAACGAGGGCAGGAGGTCGCGGTACAGCTCGCCGCTAAGCGATTCTGGCAGCGCTTCCAGTCCCCTAGTAGTGGCGATCCGTATGGATTGTCGACATTTGACTCCAGGCGATGCGGGTAGGCTGGGGACTTAAGTTACGGAAGCGTAGATTCGATGGACCCTCTGGAACGACCGCGGCTGGACTCGCGCGGGGTCAAGCCGCTGCTGCGCGGCTGGCTACACCTCGGGTTCACGCCGGCGCTGCTGATCGCGGGACTGGTGTTGACGGTGTTCGCGCCGACGCTGGCTGGGCGGATCGGCGTCGCGGTATGGACGCTGAGTGGAGTGCAGCTGTTCGGAACGAGCGCTGCTTATCACCGCGGCACTTGGCGCGACCGCACCCTGGAGCTGTTTCGTCGCCTAGACCACTCAAACATCTTCGTGTTCATCGCGGGCACTTACACGCCACTCACCTTGACCCTGCTGCACGGGCCGTCACGATGGCTGCTGCTGGCGCTGATCTGGGGAATCGCCGTCGCCGGCATCGTCTTCCGCACCTGCTGGCTAGCCGCGCCGCGTTGGCTGTACACGCTGCTGTACGTCGCGATGGGCTGGGTGGCGCTGGCCTGGATCGGCGACTTCTGGGCCACGGGCGGACCGGCGATCGTCGCGCTGATGGCGGCGGGAGGTCTGGTGTACTCGGTCGGCGCCATCGCCTACGGCACGAAATGGCCGCACCTGTCCCCGAGGGTCTTCGGCTTTCACGAGCTCTTTCACGCCTGCACCATCGCGGCGGCCATCTGCCACGCGGTAGCCATCGGCCTTGCCGTCTTCTAGGGACGATCTCGCCTCATCCCTGCCCATCGCCATATCCTCCGCGCCGCCTTCCTAGGCACGAAATCCCGTTTTTGACTAATGGAAAACGATATTACGGGCTGGCTCGTCGGCCCAAATCAGTGATTCCTGCTCAAGATATCCGGAGGTTCAGGCCTACCTGATTCATGACAACGACGCTAGCCTACACTTTCGACCAAGGACACGTCTGTCGAGCGCGGACACATACTAGCCATCGGCGGCACTTGGGGCATTGAATCCCAAACTTCCCAGCCAGGCCGTTCGGTCCGAACGTTTCACAGCACGCACCAAACTTCAAAACCTCCTAGGCAGCCACTTCGCAGCGGCGTTATCTTCATTTCAACCATGCCTATGGGTTAACGTCTCTAGGACCTGTCCGCCTCAACCCCTAGGTCATTGGAGGCGCTTGCCTCAGGAATCCACTGGAGTCTTTCTCAGTACACCCGCGGAGCCGCCGGCACCACTAGCGGGGTGCCCGTTACCGGGTCTGGACCCACCTCAACATCAAGGCCAAAGACTCTGCTAACAGTCTCGGCTGTGATCACGTCTTTCGGCTCCCCCTCCAGCAGAACAGCTCCGTCTCTCATAGCAATGATCCGGTCCGCATAACGGCACGCTTGGTTAAGATCGTGTAACACCGCCACCACTGTCGTTCCGAGAACCTGATTCAGCTCCCGACACAACTCCAACACCTCGACCTGATGTGCTAGGTCCAGATACGTAGTCGGCTCGTCCAGCAACAACACCCGAGTCTGCTGAGCTAAAGCCATCGCTATCCACACGCGTTGACGCTGGCCACCTGAAAGTTTCGAGACCTGCCGATCAGCCAAGTCATCGACTTGGGTGCGCCGCATCGCAGCACTGACTTCAATGTCGTCTTCATCGGACCACTGGTGAAGCACGCTTTGATATGGGTAACGTCCCCGACTGACCAACTCATGGACGGTAATGCCGTCCGGTGCGATCGAGGATTGAGCCAAGAACCCTACTTCACGGGCGAACTCCTTAGGACGCATCGAGGCGATCTCGGCGCCATCCAACAGGACAGTTCCAGAGCGCGGGGGCAAGACCTTGCTCAATGAGCGCAGCAGTGTTGATTTTCCACAGGCGTTGGGCCCGACGATAACCGTGAACGAACCATTCTGGATAGCAACATTTAACCCCGAGACGACATCGTGGCTATTGCCATACCCGAGATGGAGCTCTCTACCCTCCAGGACAGGGACAGACATCGGTGCTGCTAGTCAGCCTGAGATGGCCTTGACGATCTGTTCCCTCACCAAACGAGCAGCGGTCGGTCCGGCGTTCAGGAAGAATGGATCATCATCAACCTTGACCGCATGACTATTGGAGACCGCCTTCAAGGAGCCCCAAAGAGCCTGACCGGTGAGCTCAGAGTCTGCTCCCCCCTGCACTCCATAGAACAGCCAATCACCATCAGCCTGGTCGAGAGTTTCAGCGGAGATCTCTTTGGATACCCCGTCAGTAAATTGTTGAGTCTCAGCGCGCTCAAGCCCCATATCGGCTACGACAGAACCGGCAAAAGAGATCGGCCCGAAGATCCGAAGTTTCGCAGCGTTCTTGCGCAACAAGGAAACCGTCCCGACTGCCTTCAAGGCTTCTCCAGATTGTTTGGCTTTGCTCGCGAGTTCTTTCAGCACCTCTTGCGCCGCCTGCCCTTTACCCAAAGCATCGGCCAGCAGCAGGAAGTCCGTTTTCCAGAACTGCCCAGTCCCTCGCATCGTGACAGTCGGTGCGATGGCGGTGAGATTCTTATAGAGAGTCTCTGCATCATCCTTCCCAGAGATATTGGTTAGGATGAGGTCCGGGTGCAGTTGGCCGATGGCCTCGATGCTCGGCTCAGTTCTAGAGCCCACTGGGGCAATGGCCCCTAGCGCCGACGCCTGATCCGGGAAAGCCTCCTTGAGATACTGAGGCACCGGCCCTTCCGCACCAGAAGCCGCTGTCGACCCGATAGGACACAAGCCAAGGGTCAGCATGGCATCAAGCTGCCCGGTTGAGATGATTACCACCTTGGCCGGGGTAGCCGGGATCGTGGTTTGCCCCTGATAGTGGTTCACAGTGCGCGGGAAGACACCATCCGCCTGTCCAGAGCCCAATCCTGGCTCCAAATCGGCGGGCACGACCGTGGATTTCTCCAGCTTCGGAGTCTCCGCCGAAGCTGACCCCCCTGAAGCCACGGGGTCGCCGGCCGGTTTCTCACTGGATCGCGGCGAACAGCCAGAGGCGATACCGACCACGGAGATAGCCAACCCGACGACGAGATCACGGCGCGATATCCCGAGTCCCGATCCTGATTTGAATCCTTCAAGGTCCACGAAGGTAATGCTAACCTTACCACGTGACGATGTCCAGGGGCTCCGGAGCTGCACGCACCAAGCCGACACCGAAGACACTCACCCACGGCCCCGGCGCCGCGGCACGGAAACAACGGGTGGCGGCCTCCACTCTAGCATTGATAGCTATTCTCATTCTGATTACTGAAAGTTTAGCCCTGGGCACCCGATACCTCAGTCCGATGGAGGTTTGGCAAGGACTCTTGTCCCACGATGCTTCAGTTCCCAGCAGAATCGTCTGGGGACTCCGGATTCACCGCACCGCTTTGGCTATCGCCGTTGGCGCCTCGCTGGCCGTAGCTGGAGTGGTCATGCAGGCCTTAACCCGCAACCCCTTGGCCGAACCCGGGATACTCGGAGTAAACGCCGGCGCCTCCCTAGCCGTGGTAACCGCCATCGGCGGCCTAGGCCTGACGGCGGTGCACCAGTATCTACCTTTCGCATTTGGAGGCGCCGCCGCGGCCGCGTTCATGGTTCACTTGCTGGCACGCCGTTCCGCCGATACCGGCCCCGCCAAGCTCATACTCTCTGGCATCGCCCTAGGCGCCAGTTTGTCCTCCATAACCGGGACGATCACCATGCACAACACCAAGCTCTTCGATTCATACCGCTTCTGGCTGGTGGGCTCCCTAGAGGGGCGGGACGCGACTGTACTGATGTGGGTTACTCCGTTCCTCGCGATCGGGCTGGTTCTAGCCCTGGGGTCAGCTCACAGCCTGAACGCGCTCGCACTCGGGGATGAACAGGCTACGGCCCTTGGCCTCAATCTCCGCTTAGTGCGCGGCTGCGCCTTCGTCGCAATCACGCTCCTGTGCGGCGCAGCAACGGCTGCCGCTGGCCCGCTTTCCTTCATCGGGCTAGTGGTACCCCACGTTGTCCGACTTCTGATGGGGGCAGACCAACGTCGCTTATTGGTCTGGTCACTCATAGCCGGCGCCGGACTACTACTGGCAGCCGACGTGTCCGGCAGGCTGTTGATCCGCCCCGCCGAGCTGGAAGCAGGTGTTGTGAGCGCCTTCATCGGCGCCCCAGTCTTGTTGGCGCTCGCAATCTCGAAAAGAGGAAGGTCGTGACCCACCAACCCTCTGGAATCACACTCGGCCCCCCGACGGGACACCGGGTGCTGGGGTCCCGGCTCCGCCTGCTGGTTCATTCGAGATCCGTTGCCGTTATCGGGGTCGCATCAATGATTATGCTCCTCATGACGGCCGTCTCGCTCGCCACCGGCCCCTATCCCGTCTCCCCGGGGATGCTCATTGAGGTATTGCGGGGACGCAACGAGGGGTTGGCTTCCTTCTTCGTCCTGGAGCAGCGCCTTCCCCGGGCTGTGGGCGCCCTACTTATCGGCGGCGCACTAGGCCTGTCTGGAGCGCTATTCCAAAGCGTCTCCCGCAATCCACTGGGCAGCCCCGACATCGTTGGCTTCACCCGGGGCGCCACAACCGGCGGCCTAGTGATGATCATCGCCTTGGGGAGTACTAGCGCGCTGGCCAGTGGCGGGGGTGCGATTCTCGGCGGCGCCCTCGTCGCGTGCATCGTCATCTTGCTGACCCTGCGTCACGGAGCCGGCGGTGACGCACTGGTTTTGACCGGCATCGCCTTGGGCCAAACACTCGCCTCGCTCAACGACTATTTGCTAACTGCAACCACTGTCGAATCGGCCGAGGCCGCTAAGACCTGGCAGCACGGCAGCCTCAACGGAGTCACCTGGCAAACCGTCATGCCACTGGCGCTGGCCGCAGCGCTGCTGCTGCCGATGGTCTTCTGGTTGGCGCGTCCGGCCCAGCTCTTGGAACTCGGAGACGACGCCGCAGCCGGGCTCGGACTCAGGGTCCGCAGAGTGCGGGCGACGATGATCGGCTACGGCGTGGTCCTGGCCGCGGTCTGCGTAGCGGCTGCTGGTCCGATCGGTTTCCTGGCCCTAGCGGCACCGCAACTGGCTCGGCGGCTGTGCCATTCAGCCGGTATCACCCCGATCCCCAGCGTGGCCGTAGGGGCCGTGCTGTTGCTGCTCGCCGATTTCACAGCGGGACGTCTCTTGAGCCCGTTCCAGCTCCCGGTCGGCCTGGTCAGCTCGGCCTTTGGCGGCTTATATCTGCTATGGCTGCTAAACAGGACGGACCGTCGCCCGGGGGCCTGAAGCGCAACACTAGGCAGGCCTAGCTCAGGTCGTGACCTGTTCCCACCTTTCAGCGGCGATTTGCATGTGCTCGCGGACCTCGCGGCGGGCCTGTTCGGCGTCACCGGAACGCATCGAGGCGATCAACGGCGCGTGATGGCCCCTGGACATCAGGGTTCGCAGCCGGTCCTCGGGGATGCTCGCCACCGTCATGCGCATCAGGTCCTTGACGCTGCGCCACATCGACAGCAGGATGCCGTTTCCCCCGGCCCGGCATAGGGCCTCGTGGAAGTCCAGGTCGAGTTCGAAGTGCTCCAGGTAGCCGAGCGTTCCGTCTTCTGGAGGCAGCGCCTTCTCGAGTTCGTCGATCAGTTCAGCGGAGTTGGCGGCCCCCATGACGTCGACGACCGCCTGTCCCTCAAGGGCCCCCCGCACACTGAACAGTTCGCGAATCTCCCGGCTGCTGAGGCGGCGGACGCGCAATCCGACGCGCTCACCGCCGACGACGAGACCGCCCTGCTGCAGGCTGCGCAGCGCCTCGCGGACGGTGCCTCGGCTGACTCCGAGTCGCGTCGCCAGCTCGATCTCCGACAGCCTGGCATCCCCCGGGATCGCTCCCGAGAGGATGCTCTCCCGCAGCGTGGCTAGCGCCTGGCCGCGGAGCGTCGTGCGATTGAGGCTTGGCAAGGTGTTCAACGTCTTTTTCCTCTGATACAGGTCCGACGTCGGCATCGTATCAACGAGGATCTCTCCGGCGACCGTTGACAGCTGACTGTTAATTGTTAACAATAGGTGGCAGGCAATGGTGCCTCGGCACCACAACCGTGAAAGGTGTGGCATGACCAGTACTTCAACCCTCGAGATGCGTGGCCCAGTCCACGGCACCGGCGACCAAGTTCGCGTCGCCTTCGGCTCTACCGCAGGGGCCGTAATCGAGGCCTACGACTTCATCGGCTACGGCACGGCCGCAGCCCTGTACTTCGGCACGGCATTCTTCCCGACGGGCAACGCCCTGATGGGGACGCTGCTGTCGTTCGCGACGCTTGGCGTCGGCTTCGTCGCCCGGCCCATCGGCGGCATCGTCGGCGGCCACCTGGGCGACAAGGTGGGCCGCAAACCGGTGCTCGTGACGTCGCTGATCGTCATGGGTCTCGCGACGTTCCTGATCGGCTGCCTGCCGACCCACGCGACCGTCGGCATTATCGCCCCGATCCTGCTCGTGACGATCCGCATCATCCAGGGGCTCGCCTATGGCGCCGAGTGGGGCGGGGCCATCCTGATGACCTATGAGCACTCCCCCTGGCTCAAGCGGGGCATGTTCACCGGCCTCGTGCAGGCCGGCTTCCCCGTCGGGCTGCTCCTGGCGAACCTCGTCTTCCTGTTCTCCGTCCACCTGCCCGGCGACTGGAAGTGGCGCGTCCCGTTCCTGTTCAGCGCCGTGCTGGTCATCGTCGGCATGATCATCCGGTCCAAGGTGCCCGAGTCCCCCGTCTTCGAGGAGGTCAAGGAGTCCGGGGCCGTCGTCAAGTCCCCCATCGTCCAGGTGATCCGCGACGACTGGCGCAACATCCTGCGCGGCATCGGCCTGCGGATCGCTGAGACCGCCGGCTACGCCATTTCCATCACCTACATCATCAGCTACCTGAAGACCGAGGGCCTGGCGACCGACCGGCAGACGATCTTCGCACTGTGCATCGCGTCGGCGATCGGTATCTTCGCGACGTCCGGATGGGGTGCGCTGACCGACAAGATCGGGCGTCGCCCACCGTACCTGTGGGTCACGATCTTCAACTGCCTGTGGGCGTTCCCGATGTTCCTGATCGCCAACACCGGAGCTTTCCCGCTGATCATCATCGTGATCTCGATCTCCTACTGCATCAGCCAGAACGCGCTCGCCGGTTCGCAGGGCTGCTGGTTCCCCGAGCTGTTCCAAGCCAACACCCGAAGCTCGGGAGCCTCTCTGGCCTACCAAATTTCCGCGATGATCTCCGGGATCACGCCGTTCCTGACGACCATCCTCTACATCCAGTGGGGCTGGTTCGGTCCGGCCGCGCTGTTCCTCGTCTACTCGATCCTCGGCCTCGCCTCGACCCTGGTCACCCACGAAACCTGGGGCCCCAAGGAGCGCGCCGAAGCCGAGGAGATTACCCGCACCACCCCCAAGGACCAGTACCAGCGCGATCTTGAAGCGCTGAAGGCCCGCAAGACCGCATGAAAGGAAGCGACATGACAACGATCGACCAGCAGCGGCTCGCCAGAGTGGCCGAGGCCGCATACCAAATCCGAATGGGGGTCCTGGAACAGGGCGAGGCTCAGGGCGAAGGCTACGTCGGACAGGCGCTCGGCATCGCCGACGTCCTGGCCGCCGCCTACTGCGACAAGCTCCGCTACCGCCCCGAAGAACCCGAATGGGATGGCCGCGACCGGTTCCTGTTGTCCATCGGACACTACGCGCTCGCCCTCTACGCGGCGCTCGCCGCTGGCGGGGTCATCCCCCGCGAAGAACTGCTGACCTACGCCGCCGATGACTCCCGCCTCCCGATGTCCGGCATGGCGACCTACACTCCGGGCATGGAGATCTCCGGCGGGTCGCTGGGGCACGGGCTCGGACAAGCCGTAGGCATGGCCCTTGGTCTGAGGGTCCAAGGCCGAGGCGACCAGCTCGTCTACAACCTCCTATCCGACGGCGAACTCAATGAGGGCTCGACGTGGGAGGCAGCGATGAGCGCCAACCACTTCCGGCTCGGCAATCTGATCGCCATCGTTGACCTCAACGGCCTCCAGGCTGATGGCCGCACCGAGACCGTGCTCAACAACGAGCCCCAGCAGGATCGCTGGGCCGCCTTCGGCTGGCAGGTGCAGCGGATCGACGGCAACGACCTCGCCGCCGTGCTAACCGCCTTCGACGTCGCTGCCGCCAACGCCAAGGTCGACGGCGCCCCGCAGGTCATCCTGTGCGACACCAAGCTCGCGTGCGGCGTCCCGATCCTTGAGTCGAAGGAGAAGCTTCACTTCCTGCGCGTGGCCGCCGAGGAGTGGCCCGTCGCGAAGGAGCAACTGACCGCCGGCTACCAGGGACAGGAGAAGTGAGATGAGCCAGCCGAAGCGTTCCGCCGCCATGATCGCCTCCATCGCCGATGCGGGCGTCAAAACCACTAGCGCGCCGTTCGGTCATGCGCTCAACGCGCTCGCCGCGGTCGACGACCGGGTCGTGGGGCTCACCGCCGACCTGTCGAAGTACACGGACATGCACATCTTCGCGGCCGAACACCCTGACCGGTTCTTCGAAATGGGCATGGCCGAGCAGGTCATGATGGGCGCGGCCGCGGGCATGGCCGCTGTCGGGCTCGTGCCGTTCGCCACGACCTACTCGGTGTTCGCGACCCGCCGCGCCTACGACTTCCTCTGCCTCGACGCCGCTGAGCCGGGGCTCAACGTCAACATCGCGGCCGCCCTTCCGGGGCTGACTACCGGCTACGGCCCGTCGCACCAGGCTACGGAGGACGTCGCGATCCTGCGCGGCATGCCTGAGCTGACGATCTTCGACCCGGCGGACGCCGTCGACGTCGAGGCGATCGTCCCCGCCGCCGCCGCCCTGCCCGGCCCAACGTACACGCGCCTGCTGCGCGGCCATGTACCGAGGGTCCTGGACGAGTACGACTACACCTTCGAGGTCGGCAAGGCGAAGGTCGTGCGGCCAGGCAGCGACGTCGTCATCGTCTCCTCCGGCCTGATGACGATGCGGGCCCTGCTCGCCGCCGAGAAGCTAGCCGAGCACAAGGTCGACGTCTCCGTGGTCCACTGCGCGACGTTGAAGCCGTTCGACGAGGAGACCGTAGTCGCCGAGATCAACACCCCTCGCCTGGCCCTGACCGCCGAGAACCACACCGTCGTCGGCGGGCTGTTCGAGTCGGTCGCATCCGCGCTCGTCAAGCGAGGAATCGGCAAACAGGTCCACGCAATCGGCCTGCCCGATGCGTTCATCGAAGCCGGCGCCCTCCCCACCCTCCACGACACCCACGGGCTCTCCACCGACGCGGTCGTGCGTCGCGTGCTGGCGGAGCTCGGCTAACCCCAAGTAGGAGCTCGGCTAACCCCAAGTAAAGGAGCAGGAAATGAGTTACCAGACCGGAATCGGGCAACGAACCGCCGTCGTGACGGGGGCGTCATCGCTGAAGGGGATCGGCTTCCACACGGCCCTGCGCTTCGCGCAAGAGGGCTGGGCGGTCGCCATGATGGACCTGAACCAGGAGGGCCTCCAGCGGGCGCTAGACGCCGTCCAGGAGCAGGTTCCCGACGCGAAACTGCTCGCCCTTCCCGTCAACGTCACCGACCCTGACAGCGTCAAGGCGGCTGCCGAGCAGGTCGCTGCTTCGGAGCTGCCGCCAGTCGGGGCGCTCGCGAACATCGCCGGCATCCCCAGCCCGGCGTCGTTCCTGGAGCTGACCCTCGACGAGTGGCACAAGGTCATCGAGGTCAATTTGACCGGGCCGTTCCTGATGAGCCAGGCGTTCGTGCCGCAGATGATCGACGGCGGGTACGGCCGGGTCGTAAACATGTCCTCGGTCACCGCGCAGCACGGCGGCGGGGTGTTCTCGAAAACGTCGTACGCGGCCGCGAAAGCGGGTGTCCTGGGCCTGACTCGCGGCATGGCACGCGAGCTCGCCGAGCACGGCATCACCGTCAACGCAGTCGCGCCGGGCGTCGTCGACACGGAGATCCGCGTCGGCTCCGACGAGGAGACGGAAAAGGCCCTGGCTGCGGCGGTTCCCCTCAAGCGGCAGGCCAAGCCCGAGGAGATCGCGGCGCTGTTCGTGTGGCTGAGCTGCGAGGATTCGGCGTACATCACCGGAACCACGCAGTCGATCAACGGCGGCACGTATGTCATGTGAGGTCGGGATCTCGACCATCACCTTCCGCTTCCGGCCCCTGGAAGAGGCGCTCTCGCTGATCCAGGAGGTCGGGGCGGTCGAGACGGAGCTGGGCGCTATCCCCGACGTCGTCGACCACGTTCCCGTGCCCTTCACAGGCTCTCCGCAGCGGTACGTAAACCTGCTGGCAGAACACGGGTTGTCGTCGGGTGCGGTTAACAGCGACGTAGGCGACCTAAACGACCCCGAACTCACCCGGGCGCGACTCGCGGAGATAGCGGATCCGCTGATCGGGCTGGCAGCCGCAACCGGTGGGGCGCTGATCGTCCCGTGCGGGCGTGCCAGCTGGGAGCCGTTCGTAGACGAGGCCACCGACCTGGCGACCATCGCCTCCAACCTGGAGTTCCTCGCGTCCCGCTGCCGGCCAGCCGGGGTGCGGCTACTCGTCGAGGTGCTGCACCACAAGCGGTACATCCACACGGTGCGGCGGGCCGACCAACTGCTGGCGATGACGGACCCGTCGTGGTTCGGCCAGTTGTTCGACGTCGCCCATATCGGCGCCTCGGAGGAGGACGCGGTCGCCTGGGCGGGCGCGACGTTCGACAGGATCGAGCGCGTCCACCTGCGCGACGCCATCCCGGGCAACCTGAACATCGGGATAGGCCGCGGCAACGTCGACTTCGCAGGCGTCATAGAAGCGCTGGAGTCGCGCGGGTACGGCGGGTCGTACATCCTGGAGCTGGAGACCCACGACGTCAAGGAACAGGACCGCCCGGCCGACGCGAAGCGCAGCTTCGACGTCATAACCGGTCTCCTGGCCGCCACCCACTAACCGCCCCAACCGAGCACGAATCGCCGTTCTGAGTGAATGGCGGGCGACGCGACAAGGGACTTCGCAACGCCCCTTCACCCAGCCCGGCGATTCGTGCGTGCCCTCGGGAACGCGAGAGACACGTCGTCGACGACGAAGCACCCGCGGCAGATCCACCACGAACCTCTGACAGAACTACGAGAATTAGAGGGCAGAACTACGAGATTTACCTGGTGAAACTACGGGGGTCTCGTGGTAGAACTACGAAACAAGGCTAATCTCGTCCTTGTGGAACTAAGGCCTCCCAGACCGTCCGCACCGATCACTTCGCCGCCCTCGTGAAGCTGCGGGACCGGCTCGGGGGCCGCTTCCGCGGCGGTGTTGTCTTCAGCCTGCATCCGGAACCGCTACCGATGGGCAGGAAGCTGTCAGCCCTTCCCGTGTCCGCCCTCTGGGACCACGAGGTCACGCACTGACCCGTTCCCGTCGGCCGTCCACATTCCTGCCTGGATATCGTCGGAGTTCACAGCCGACTTTGTCGACATTCCGTACTATGCCGGCGGCTCCGAGACCCCGATCCGGCCGCGTGTGACGCGTAGCACCGAAGTGTGGTGAGGCGACGGCGGGGCTAGGGTTGTCGCATGGCACGTCCACTGACCGAACTCATCGCCGCCGACTGGGCTGAGGCGCTTGCCGATGTCGAACCCCAGATTCACGCCCTAGGCGACTTTCTGCGCCAAGAGATCGCCGACGGCCGCAGTTACCTGCCCGCGGGTGAGAACGTGCTGCGAGCCTTCACCCGGCCGCTGGCGGACGTGCGGGTGCTGATCGTCGGCCAGGATCCCTACCCGACGCCCGGCCATGCCGTCGGCCTATCCTTCTCCGTCGCCCGCGACGTCCGGCCCCTGCCGAAGAGCTTGATCAACATCTACAAGGAGCTGGCCGACGACCTGGGCCTTTCCGTCCCCGCCCACGGCGACCTCACCGCCTGGTTCAACCAGGGCGTCCTCCTGCTCAACAGGGTCCTGACCGTCGCCCCCGGCAAGCCCGGATCGCACCGCGGCCGAGGCTGGGAGGAGGTCACGTCGACGGCGATCCGCGCCCTCGCCGCCCGCGGCGGTCCCCTCGTCGCCATCTTGTGGGGTCGCGATGCCGGCACCGCCGCCCCGCTGCTCGGCGACACCCCGATCATCGCCAGCGCGCATCCCTCGCCGCTGTCCGCGCGCCACGGCTTCTTCGGTTCCAAGCCATTCAGCCGCGCCAACGCCGCTCTCCAGGCCCAAGGCGCGGGCCCAATCGACTGGTCCCTTGGGTAGCCGCCTCTAAGCTGGAGGCATGGATATCGACGTCGCCGCCTTCATCCGCCGCAGCATCAGCCCCGAGCCGGTAGCCCCTGACAAGGCGCTGCCCGGCCGAGCGACGCCCATCCTCGACCCGCTCCCGGTCCACACCGTCCTCGGCCTTCCGCTCGGCGAGGTCCCGGACGGCTGCCGCGTCGCCTATTTCGCGCTCGGCTGTTTCTGGGGCGCTGAGAAGCTCTTCTGGACCACCAACGGCGTCGTCAACACCGCCGCCGGGTACATGGGCGGCTACACCCCCAACCCCACCTACAAGGAGACCTGCACCGGAGACACCGGCCACACCGAGACCGTGCAGGTCGCCTACGACCCCAAGGTCGTCTCCTATGACGACCTCCTGCGCGTCTTCTGGGAGAATCACGACCCCACGCAGCGCTACCGCCAAGGCAACGACGTCGGCACTCAGTACCGTTCCGCGATCTTCCCCACCGACGACGCCCAACTCGTCGCCGCTGTCGCATCCAAGGATGCGTACCAAACCCGCATGACGGCCGCCGGCTACGGCCAGATCACGACCGAGATCACCTCGGACGCCCAGTTCTTCTACGCCGAGGACTACCATCAGCAGTACCTCGACAAGAACCCCGACGGCTACTGCCCCATTCACGCCACCGGGGTGCTGTGCTCTAGGGACTAGGGCGACGCGATGCGCACCCCAGTGGCCCGCCTGCTACGCGACCAACTCGCCGATCCGATTCATGCGATCGCGTGGCAGCTAGCCCTTGGGGAGGCAGTCCAGCAGTTCCCTCCCATGGATTCCGATCCCTTCACACCTCACTCGGCGCCGGGTGTCGACCTCATGCCACTACCCAGCTGGCTCTGCAACCTGTGGTCCCGCCCCTTCCAGCCGGATCAGCAGGTCGAGTTGAAGGCCCCGCGGTTCTTTCCCCCATCGTCCAGGAGTCACCGCGATTCCGCTGGTTCACGCGGCCGACCCACGAGGACAGGCCGTGTCTGAGCACCACTTCGGGTCCGTGGCTCACAGCGCCGTGCGTCGCCGCCTTCGGGATGGAGGACTCGTTCATCGATCCCGACGTCGAGGCCTTCCCTCAGCTGAATTGGCGGCGAATCACACCGCAGTTCACCCCGCGCGTCTACGAGATCGACGGCGCCGCAGCCCTGGCTCGCCTCACCGAGCAGTACCCAATCCAGCTAAGCGACGGTACTCCAGTCCGGACGCCATATCAGCAAGACCTGCTCCACTGGTTTGAGGGCCACCGACTCTACGAGCCGCACTGGCCAAGCGTCGCCCAAGACTTCGATGTCGTCCACGTCACACAGCTGGCCTATCTGGAGTGCGCCTACGCTCTGATCCCCTGTCTGGACGGCGTCACCACCTTGACCGGCCGGGGACCGGACGCGGCAACCTGGCTACGTGACCCTGGGCTGACCCCGTTTTTTAGGTCCGGTGGTTCTGGGAGTCGTCCTGTCGCCCG
>CAMCJC010000020.1 GCA_945875065.1 uncultured Propionibacteriaceae bacterium
ATGACGACTGGCGCCAAGGACTAGCTACTCCCCCAGGATTCCGGCCACGAACCCTTCGGGGTCGAATGGGGCGAGGTCATCTACGCCCTCGCCCAGCCCGATCAGCTTGACGGGCACGCCGAGTTCGCGCTGCACCTGAACGACGATGCCCCCCTTGGCCGAGCCGTCGAGTTTGGTCAACACGATGCCGGTCACGTCCACGACCTCCGCGAAGATGCGCGCCTGGGTCATGCCGTTCTGCCCGGTCGTGGCGTCCAGCACCAGCAGGACCTCACCGACCGGGGCCTTCTTCTCGATGACTCGCTTGACCTTGCCCAGCTCGTCCATCAAGCCGACCTTGGTGTGCAGGCGACCGGCGGTATCGACCAGAACGACGTCGACGCCGATCTCACTGCCCTTGGCCACGGCGTCGAACGCCACCGAAGCTGGATCGGCGCCTTCATCGCCGCGGACGGTTTCGACTCCGACTCGCTCCCCCCAGGTGGCCAGCTGCTCGGCCGCCGCGGCACGGAAGGTGTCGGCGGCCCCGAGCAGGACCGTCTTGTCCTCCGCTACCAGCACGCGAGCCAGCTTGCCGACGGTGGTGGTCTTGCCGGTGCCGTTGACGCCGACGACCATCACGACCGCGGGCTGCCCTTCGGGCGAGTCGAGCTTGAGCGAGCGATCCATGCTCGGGTCCACCAGACGCAGCAGCTCCGAGCGCAGGACCTCTCGGGCTCGTCCAGGGTCGGACACGCCATCGATGCTCAGCTCCTTGCGGAGCGCCTCGGTGAGTTCGGTGGTGGGGCCGACGCCGAGGTCGGACGAGATGAGGGTGGCCTCGAAATCGTCCCAGGTCTCCTCGTCGATGCGGTCGACGCTCAGGAGGGAGCCGAGGGCCCGTGCGAGTGCGTTGTTGCTGCTGGCGAGCCGGCGGCGCAGCCGCGCGAACCGGGATTTCGGGGCCTCCGGCACATCGACGGCGGGAACGCTCGGCTCCGGCTCGACTTCGGTCTCGGCCTTGGGCTCAGCCTCGGCCGGAGGTTTCGATGCGGGCTCGGGGGCCTCAGCGGGTTCGGGACCCTCAATGGCTTCCGGTCCCGGGGCCGGAGGCAGCTGCCGGTTGCTCCGAGCGATGATGATGGCCGCCGCGATGAGTGCGACGCCGACGAGCGCGACGATTACCCAGAAAATCTCCACGCCCGCCATCCTAGTCAGTCAGACTCGGTGACTCGTTGGCTAACCACCTTCGAGATCCCGTCACCCTTCATCGTGACCCCATAGAGGCTGTCCGCGATCTCCATGGTCCGTTTCTGGTGTGTGATAACGAGGAGTTGGGAAGTTACGCGCAATTCCTCGTAGATGGCCAGTAGCCGGCCCAGGTTGGCGTCGTCGAGGGCCGCCTCCACTTCGTCGAGGATGTAGAAGGGGCTTGGCCTGGCGATGAACAGGCTGACCAGGAAGGCGACCGCCACCAGTGAGCGTTCCCCGCCGGAGAGCAGCGACAGGCGTTTGACCTGCTTGCCGGCGGGGCGCGCCTCCACGTCGACCCCCGTGGCGAGCCAGTCACCCGGGTCGGTCAGCACCAGACGTCCTTCGCCCCCCGGGAAGAGCCGCGCGAAGACCTTGCCGAACGCCGCCTCGACGTCTCGCCAGGCGGCCTCGAAGACTTCTCGTACCCGGTTTTCGACGTCGTCAATTAGGGCCATCAGGTCGGAGCGGGTTTGCCGCAGGTCTTGAAGTTGCTCGGCCAAGAAGGCGTGGCGCGCTTTGAGGGCTTCGAACTCCTCGAGCGCTAGGGGGTTGATCCGTCCCAAGGCGCTCAGAGCCCGCTCGGCTGCCCGGAGCCGCTTGGCCTGTTCGGCTCGGTCGAACGGCTTGTAGGCGGGCGGCTCATCGGGGACGGCGCCGTCCCCGAGCACAGGAACGGGGATATCGGGCCCATATTCGGCGAGCAGCGGCTCGGCCTCCATGCCCAGTTCGGCCTGCGCACGCTCGGCTAGTTGCTCGAACCGGACCTGATGCTCGATGCGAACCAGCTCGTCGCGGTGGGCCCCTCGCACCAGGTCGTCGAGCCGCCCCGCAACCTCCTTCGTCAGCTGCCTGGCCGCTACGGTGGCGGCCTCGGCTCGTTGCCGGTCGTCCTCGGCCGCGGCCCGGGCGGCTGCGGCGCGCTCGATCAAGGCAGCTGTCTGGGTGCCCAGGGTCACGGCCGCCTCGTGGACGGTGGCCGCCACGGCGGATTCGCGGCGCAGGCGCTCCGCACGGGCCTCGGCCTTGGCCCGCGCTCGCCGTTCATTGGCCGCCGCCCGCAGCAGTGACTCCGCCCGACCCGCGATCGAGCGGCTCTGTTCCTCAAGGCTCCGCAGCGCGAGTCGCGCCTCCGTCTCGGCCTGACGCGCCGCCCGGGCTCGCGCATTCCACTCGTCGCGCGCTTCCGGATCGGGCTCGGCCAGGTCGTCGTCCGCCTCAGCATCCACCCGCAGCTGCAGCTCGGCTCGCCGCTCCTCCAGGCCGGCGCATGAGCGCTCCACCTCGACGATGCTGGCCGCAATGCGGGTTGCCTCCCGGGCGGCGGTTGCCTGAGCCTGGCGTGCCGCTGCGAGGCCCTCGGCGACGGCGGTTAGCTGGGCATCGGAGTCGTGGAGCTCATCGAGCGCGGCGGCAACCTGCCCCTCGGCGGCGGCGGCCTCTTGGCGCGCGACAGTCAGCTGGAAGCGGTTGCGTTCCGCCTTTGAGGCTAGTCGCGCGACCTCCTCCTCGGCTTCGAGGATACGGGCGTTGAGCGCGAGCAGTGAGGTCGCACGCTCGGAACCGCCCTCGACGAGCCAGGAGGAGAGCCTCTCACCCCGCCGTGTCACGACTAGGACCTCGGGATCCGCTGCGACGATGTCTCGCGCCCGATCAAGATCCTCCACGACGACGATGCCGCGCAGGAGCCGCGCCACCAGGCCTGCCACTGGTTGCGAAGCCGTCACCAGGCTCATGGCTGGGGCCGAATCAACGTTGGCGGCCAGAACGGTCGCCCAGCCGCCGTCTCGTTCCCGCAGCCTCTCGGCGGCGGCGATCGCTCCGTCGAGGTCGACAGCGACAACGGCCTCGGCTGCTGACCCCAGGGCGGCGGCGATCGCCTGTTCCCAGCCGGGCTCCACCTGGATCAAGTCGCCCAGGCGGCCCAACAACTGATCCTCGCTCAACAGTTCAGTGGTCCCATCACGCTGGGCCGCGAGTCGCAGGGCGTCCAGGCGACCTTCCGCGCCAGCCCGGGCCTGGGCGATATCGACCTCGGCGGCCTCTAAGCGCTCGCACTCCAGACGCAGCGTCTTTGCCGCAGCCGCCGCCTGTTCGTAAGCCTCGTCGAGTCTGGACTCGCTGGCGCCGAGGCCCGCCATGCGCAGCTCGGCTAGGCGATACTCGTCGCTCGCTGCCCGCTGCCGTTCTCGGGTCTCGGCTAAGCGCTGCTGAAGTCGCCGTTGCTCCCCCAGACTCGCCTCTAACCGGGAGGCGAGCGAGGCGAGTTGGCCAGCGAGCCGAGCCTTACCCTCGCGCCGATCCGACAGTGCGCGAAGCCTGGCGGCGTAAGCCTTCTCCTCGTCCGAGTGGCGTTCCTCGGCGGCGCTCCGGGCGGCGGAGGCCGTCTCCAGGGCTGCTTGCGCCTCGGCTACGCGACCGGCCAGGTCGGCCTCGCGACGACGGATGTCAGCGGCCTCCGCCTCCAATTCTTCGGGGTCACGGATGGGTACGTCCAGGGCGGGTTGAGCGGTGGCCATGCGCATCCTCTCCGCGGCGATGCTGATCGTCGCGGAGACGCGGTCCGCCAAGCTGCGCGCGGCGTACCAGTCCTCCTGCGCCGCCTCAAGTACGCGTGCGGCTTCGGCGAGCTCGTGTTCGGCTGTTCTCTCGGCCGCGGTGGACTCCGCCAGTTGGGCTTCGAGCCGGGCTCGGGCCGCCAGCGCCGCGGCCTCGTCAGCCTCCGCCTCGGCCATGGCGCGCCGCGCACCCGCGAGATCGTCAGCCAGCAGGCGGGCCTTGGCGTCGCGAACGTCGGCCTGGATGATCGCGGCTCGGCGGGCCGTCTCTGCCTGGCGTCCCAGGGGTTTGAGCTGGCGTTGCAGTTCCCCGGTCAGGTCTTGGAGGCGTTCCAGGTTCGCCTTCGTCCCCTCAAGCTTGCGTTCGGCCTTCTCCTTGCGCTTGCGGTGCTTCAGTACCCCGGCGGCCTCCTCAATGAAGCCGCGTCGCGACTCGGGGGTCGCTTGGAGGATCGCATCGAGCTGGCCTTGACCCACGATGACGTGCATCTCGCGCCCAATGCCCGAGTCGCTCAGGAGCTCTGTCACGTCGAGCAGCCGGGCTGGCGACCCGTTGATCGCGTACTCGGAGCCGCCGCTGCGGAACATGGTCCGGGTGATGGTGACCTCGGAATACTCGATCGGCAGCGCGCCGTCGGAGTTGTCGATCGTCAGTTGTACCTCGGCACGCCCGAGGGGCGCGCGTTTCGCGGTACCGGCGAAGATGACATCCTCCATCTTGCCCCCGCGCAGTGACTTGGCCCCCTGCTCCCCCATCACCCAGCTGAGCGCGTCGACGACGTTCGACTTTCCCGAACCGTTCGGGCCGACGATGCAGGTGATGCCGGGCTCGAAGTTCAAGGTGGTCGCGGAGGCGAAGGATTTGAACCCGCGGAGCGTCAGCTGCTTGAGGTACATGCCGGCTCAGCGGGCGGAGCGGTACGCACCGCCCGAAACGTCCAGAACTTGTTGACCAGGAAGGAAACGGGGATCGTCGCCGCGATCGAGATGAGGTTCGCCCAGTAGTGCCGGTTCCTAAAACCCGTGGAACCGTCGAAGATGCTCGTGGGCAGAGCTATCGGGGACATCGGGTGCATCAAGGAGGTGATGATCACCTGCCCGACGGCTAAGGAAACCAGGCCGACCGTCAGGAAGGGCCAGTACTCCTTGAACCAGCCGGCGTGCTTACTGGACTTGAACGTCCACCAGCGATTGAACTGGAAGTTGAACAGGTTGGCGATCAGGAACGCCACCGCCGACATCACGTGGTACCAGCGGACGTTGAACGGAGTGGCCGGGATCGCCATCCACACGCCCTCGCCCTCGGGGATGGCGGCGCTGGGCCAAACGAGGGGGAATGCTTTGGCCGCGACGATCAACACGGCCATGTTGACGAAGACACCGGCGCCACCGACGACGCCGAAGCGGATCAGCTGGACCAACGAGGCGCTATATCGGTCCAGCATTGCTCTCATCGGGACTTCCTGGTGTCTTTGGGCGGCCTCTGGCACTGTGGGCAGTAGAAGCTGCTGCGGTTGGCGAATCTCTGGCGGGCCATGGGGGTAGAGCAGCGGCGACAAGGCAACTCCTCGCGCCCGTAGGCGTCCAGCTGCCTTTCAAAATACCCGGATTCCCCGTTGACGTTCACGTAGAGGGCGTCGAAGGACGTGCCGCCGGCGGCCAGCGCCTCGGTCATGACGTTATGGGCGTGCCCCAGCACTTCCACTGCTTGAGCCTGCTTGAGGCTCGATGTCGGTCGATCGCCGTGGAGTCGGGAACGCCACAGTGCCTCGTCGGCGTAGATGTTGCCGATCCCCGATACTAGGCGCTGGTCAAGCAGGGCCCGTTTAACCGTGGTTCGCCGTCCCCGCATCCGGCGGGCCACATCACCAGCATCGAAGTCGGGGTCGAAGGGGTCGCAAGCGATGTGGGGCACCGGGCAGTCGGCGGCGTCCCGCACGAACTCCAGCCCCCCAAACATGCGCTGGTCGACGAATCGTGCCTGCCTGCCGTCGTCGAGATCGAACAAGACGCGGGTGTTGCGCGGCTGGGGGTCGGCGGCGTCGGCGATGCGGAACTGGCCGCTCATCCCTAGGTGAATGATGAGGGCGTCGCTGTCGAGTACGAGCCACAGGTACTTGCCACGACGCCGCACAGCCGCGACATCGCGTCCTGCGAGTTCGGCGGCGAATCCGTCGCGGCCGCCTGGGTGGGAGCGGACCGGCCGGGAGTGCAGCACGTCGACGCCGACGATCCGTCGCCCCATCAGGTGCGCTTCGAGGCCGCGGCGGACGACCTCGACCTCTGGGAGCTCAGGCATCGAGCCCCTGGAACGCCAGCTCCGCCGCTATCTGCTCGGCGCGCTTCTTGCTGGAGGCCTCCCCCGTACCGGCGGGTTTCCCGTCGACGTGCACAACGGCGGTGAAGACCCGCTGATGGTCGGGACCGACGCCGCTGATCTCGTAGCGCGGCGGCTCGTATCCGAGCTTGGCGCACAGTTCTTGAAGGGCGGTCTTGAAGTCGGTGTAGTGCCCTTCGTGTTCGCGAGAGGCGATGCGTTCGTCGAGGAGCTTGTGTACGAAGGCCGCAGCGGCTTCGGGCCCGGCGGCCAGGTAAAGCGCCCCGATCACCGCCTCCATGGTGTCGGCGAGGATCGAGGTCTTGTCGGCGCCACCGGTGAGGATCTCGCCTTGGCCAAGGCGGAGGTAGGCGCCTATCCCGAGTTCGCGCGCCACCTCGGACAGGGCGTGGGCACTAACGACCGAGGCTCGAAGCTTGGCCAGCTGTCCCTCGGCGAGGTCAGGGTAGGTTCGGTAGATGTGTTCGGTGACGACGATCTGCAACACGGCGTCCCCGAGGAACTCCAGCCGCTCGTTGCTCGGGATGCGGCCGTGTTCGAACGCGTAGCTACGGTGTGTGAACGCCAACTCGATGAGCTGGGTGTCCGTCGAGACACCCAGCTCATCCAGTACGTCGGTTAGCAGGCTCAGGCCTGAACCACCTGACGGCGAGCGCCCTTGGCGCCGTACTGACCGCACGACGGGCAGGCGGTGTGCGACAGGTGCTGCTCCCCGCAGGCGGGGTTCACGCAGGTGACGGTGGGGACGACGGTCGTCTTCCACTGCGCACGACGCGAACGAGTGTTGCTGCGCGACATCTTGCGCTTCGGAACGGCCACGATCTTCTCCTAGAGCTTCTTAATCATCAGTTGTCGGTACCGAGGAGCCCGGCGAGCTTCCCCCACCTGGGGTCCGCCTTGTCGCCGTGCCCATGATCCGGGTCTTCGTTGAGGTTGAACCCACACTCTTGACAGAGTCCGGGGCATTCCGGGTCGCAGAGCGGCGTGAACGGCAACTCCAGCACCACGGCATCCCGCAGAGCGCCCTCAACGTCTATGGCCTCGTCGACGACGAGGTTATCGTCCTCATCCACCTCGTGTCCGGGGTAGAAGTAGAGCTCCTGCAGGTCGAAGGTTTCCTCCCCCTCAATCGGATCCAGGCAGCGGGCGCACTGCCCCCGGTAGCTTCCGGCGGCGGTTCCCGTCACCAGCACCCCGTCGACCACGGCCTCCAGGCGGAGGTTCAGGTCGATCTCGGAATCCTGCGGCACCGCGATCACGTCGGAGCCGAGGTCGGCCGGGGCCGGGAGGCTGACCTGGATCTCCTTCATCGCCCCGGCTCGCCTGCCCAGCTCCAACACGTCGAAGACGTAGGGCGAGCGGCGATCGGCGTGACGATTTGAGGAAGTCATGGCTGCATTCCCTTCGTCGACCGTCCACGACTAAGTCGTGACCGAAGCTCTACCTTACCGGCCGTATCGCCGCCGACCAAAAGCATCTGACCAAGTGACGTTACGCGCTATTGAGAGTCGCTGTCAATCAGAGTGCTTTTCCTTGCCCCGGGCGTTCGCGCCGTCAGCGCTAGAGCGAGAATGGGGCTCATCACGAAGGAGTGAGGATGGAATACGGACCAGATGACCTGTTGGATGAACTGCAGCGGCGGGTGCTGTGGCTGGCGACGAACATGGTGGACCACGCCAACCATGGGCGGCCTGGTGATGGGTTGAAGGTCGGCGGGCACCAGGCCTCGTGCGCTTCGATGGTGACCCTGATGACCGCCCTGTACTTCAAACACCTACGCGCAGAAGATCTCGTCGCGGTCAAACCGCACGGCAGCCCTGTCCTCCACGCTATCTGGTACCTGTTGGGTCGGCGAACCGCCGCCGAGTTGCAGGGGTTGCGCGCTTTCGGCGGACTCCAGGCCTACCCGTCGCGCACGAAGGATCGCGACGTCGAATTTTCAACCGGGTCGGTCGGCCTCGGGCCGGCCGCGACGCTGTTCGCCGCCGCGACGCAGAACTATGTGCGTGCTCACTTCGACGGCCGCGGCAAGGCCAGGTTCTTCGCGGTGCTGGGCGACGCCGAACTCGACGAGGGCAACATCTGGGAGGCCGTCCACGACCCTGCCGCCAGCGACCTTGGGGCCGTGACCTGGTTGATCGACTTCAACCGGCAGTCCCTGGACCGGGTGGTTCCCGACGTTCGCATCAGCCCCTGGCACGGGGCCTTCGAGGCCCACGGCTGGCAAGTCATGGAGGTCAAGTACGGGCACCGGCTGCAGCGCTTCGTCGACGAGCACGACGGTGGGGCGCTCCTAGAGCACATCGACGCAATGCCCAACGAGCGTTACCAGTCGCTGTTCACGCTGCGCGACGTACCGCTGCGCCAGCGCTTCCTCGAGGGTGCCGACCCCGCGGTCGACCGGCTCCTTGCCGATCTCGACGATGCCGCCTTCCGAACACTGGTTACCGACCTCGGCGGCCACGACATGACCGCGGTCCTGGAGGCCTATGACCGGATCGATCCGGAACGGCCCACCGCGATCTTCGCCTATACCCACAAGGGTTGGGGCCTGCCGATCCAGGGCAGCGCCCGCAACCACGCGACCGTGCTGACCAGCGAACAGGTCGCCCAGCTGCGCGAGGGCCTTGGCATCGCGGTCGACGAGCAATGGGCCGGTTTCCCCGCCGACTCCGAGGTTGGTCGCTTCCTCGCCCGCCGCGCCGCCGAGCTCAGCCGCACCCCGCAAGCGCCGGGGCACCGCCCGAGACTCCCGGAGTCATCTGGGGTTCGTGCCGAACACCCCGTCTCGACGCAGGAGGCGTTCGGTCGCATCCTCACCGACCTGGCGCGCCATCCCGAGACGTCGCCGCAGATCGTCACCACTTCCCCCGACGTAGCGACTTCCACGAACCTGGCCGGCTGGATCAACAAGCGCGGTGTCTTCGCGCCCCACGAACGACACACGTGGTCGCACGACCCGATGCTGCGGTGGCTGGAGTCCCCGGCCGGACAGCACCTGGAACTCGGCATCTCCGAGATGAATTTCTTCCTGTTGCTGGGTCAGCTGGGACTCGCCGAGGAGTTCTTCGGGCAACGCCTATTGCCGGTCGGGACGCTGTACGACCCGTTCGTGTGTCGCGGGCTGGACACCCTGATCTATTCGCTTTACTCGGGTGCGAGCTTCGTCTTCGCGGGCACCCCGTCCGGCGTGACTCTGGCGCCAGAGGGGGGCTCGCACCAGTCCACCATCACCGCATCGATCGGCGTCGAGTTGCCGGGATTGAGCTACCACGAGCCCGCCTACGCCCGCGCCCTGGATTGGCTGCTGTGCGATGCCCTCCGCTTGGTGTCCGCGAGCGATGGCGTGCACTCGGCGTCGTCATACTTCCGCCTGTCCACCCGCACCGTCGACCAGACTCCGTTCGCTCAAGCAGTCACTACGGTTGGTGAAAAGGAACTGCGCCGACAGGTGCTCCAGGGTGCCTACGTGCTCGCAAGCCTCGACGGCGGACCGGAGCGCGTCACCCTGGCGACCTGCGGGGCGATCGTGCCCGAGGTGCTTGCCGCCGCCGCCGAGCTGGCCGACGAAGGGATAGGCGTCGACGTCGTCGACATCCCGAGTCCCGGGCGAGTGTATCGGGCCTGGCGCTCCGGCATTGAGGCGGGAGTGCGGACTGCGAGCCGACCGACGATGCCGGAGGCTCTGGCGCGATTCCCTCGGCAGCCGCTGGTCACGGTGCAGGATGCGGCGAGCCACGCCCTCGCCTGGTTGGGCGGGGCGCTGGGACTACGGAGTTTCAGCCTAGGTGTCGACACGTTCGGCCAGTCCGGGCTGATCGCTGACCTGCACCGCGCTCATGGTCTCGATCAAGGCTCGATCGTCAACGCCGCGCTGGCCGCGATCTACACCTGACGCGGCAGCTCACCGGCAGCGGCCGCGACGCACGGCGGCACGTGCGGCGAGACGTCGCCACCGAACTTGATTACCTCGCGCACGATGGTGCTGGAGAGGCTCACGTGGGGCGCTGAGGCGGGCAGCAGCACCGTCTCGAGGCCAGTTAGTGAGTGGTTCATGTGGGCCAGTTGGAGTTCGAAATCGAAGTCGGTGCCGAAGCGCAGGCCCTTGACGACCGTCGTGATACCGCGTTCCTTGGCGAAGTCGACCAGCAGGCCCTCCATCGGCTCGGCCGTCACCCCGGCCAGGTGAGCGGTCGCCTCGCGGACGAGGTCGAGCCGGCGGTCGCCGAACAAATAAGCGGCTTTGAGGGTGTTGCGGCCCACGCCGACTAGAACCTCGCCAAAGACATCGCGGGCTCGCGTGATGATGTCGACGTGGCCATTCGTGATTGGGTCGAACGAGCCGGGGCACAGCACCAGGGTCATGACTCTCCTGCCGGGGTTGCCGCGAAGTACAAGGTGGTCTCACCGTAGCCGCGACTCCACTCCTGGTCGATTCCAACCGGCCAGGCCGGTGCCGCCGAGCGGGTGGAGCGCTCGAGCACCACGAGGGCCTGGGGCACCAGCTGCCCGGAGGCAAAGAGCCGTGCGAGGATTTGGTCGAGAGTCACGGAGTCGACGTCGTACGGCGGGTCGGCGAAGACCAGGTCGAAGGAACCAGGCGGGAGGGGCGCCTCGGCCTTGGAACCTCGAACGGTAATGCGCAGGCCCGCTCGACGGGCGTTGGACGCGATCA
The DNA here is from genome assembly GCA_945875065.1 of uncultured Propionibacteriaceae bacterium. GTDB lineage: Bacteria > Actinomycetota > Actinomycetes > Propionibacteriales > Propionibacteriaceae > Arachnia. Next base: position 10,802 of record CAMCJC010000020.1, read on the forward strand.
GCGGCGCGGTGTGGGAGTCGATGGCCACCACAGCGGCCGCACCACGACTGGCGGCCTCAAGCGCGACGGCCCCAGTCCCCGCGTAGAGGTCGAGAACGCGGACGCCGGTCAGGTGACGCTCGGCAGGCAGATCGGCGGTGCCAAACCAGGTGGCCAGGGTGGAGAACAGGGCCTCACGCACCCTATCGCTGGTTGGGCGGGTGCCCGTCTTTGGCGCAGCCAGACGCGTACCCTTCGCGGTCCCCGCGATAATCCGGGTCACGTCCGCTCCAGCCATTCTCCGGCGGAGATCGCCTCCGCGGCGTCGATCAGATCCGCTAGTAGCGGGTCGTCGGCTGCTCTCGGGTCATTAAGCACTTCGGTCGCCAATTCCTTCGCGGCGGCGATAACGTCACGGTCGGCCAAGACCCGCAGCAGCCGAAGCGAGGACGCCCCGGACTGGGCCGAGCCGAGCACGTCGCCCTCGCGGCGTAGCTGGAGGTCACGCTCAGCCAGGTCGAATCCGTCGGCGCTGTCGACCAACGCCTGGAGCCGGTCGAAGGCGGTGAAGGCGTCTTCGGGCGGGGCGGCGAGCAGTAGGCAGAGCCCAGGGTGCTGCCCGCGGCCGATTCGCCCGCGCAGCTGGTGCAGCTGGGCGATCCCGAAGCGATCGGCGTCGAGGATCACCATCACCGATGCGTTGGGAACGTCGATGCCGACTTCAATGACGGTGGTCGCTACGAGGACGTCGACGTCCCCGGCGGCGAATGCCCGCATCGTCTCGTCCCGTTCGCCCGGCGCCTGCCGGCCATGGACCATCGCGACCCGCAGGTCCTGCAGCGGTCCGGTCGATAGCATCTCTGTGACCTCGGTCACGGTGCTCAGCCCCTTCGCGGTGGCCACGTCCCCCTCCGTGCGGCTCCCCGTGATGGCTGGACACACGACGAACGCCTGGCGACCCGCCGCGACCTCCTCCCGGATGCGTTCCCACGCCCGCTCGACCCAATGCGGGTTGCGCTTCGTATCGACGAACACAGTCTTCACGTCGGCCCGGCCCGCCGGCCGGTCCCGCAGCTCGACAGTCTCGAGGTCGCCGAACACCGTCATCGCGACCGAGCGTGGGATCGGAGTCGCGGTCATCACCAGAGTGTGGGGTTGGGTATCGGCCTTCGCCGCGAGGGCGGCGCGCTGCTCGACGCCGAAGCGGTGCTGCTCGTCGACAACCACGAGCCCGAGATCCGCGAACGCCACGTCCTCGGTCAGCAGGGCATGGGTACCTACGATGATGCCCGCCTCGCCGGAGGCCACCGCGGACCGGGCGCGCCGCCGCTCCGCGGCATTCAGAGTGCCGGTCAGGAGCTCGACTCGGGTCGCATGCTCCACAGAGTCCAGTGCCCCACCGTTGGCGAGCTCGCCAAGAAGCGCCGTGATCGATGCCATGTGCTGTCTGGCGAGCACCTCCGTCGGCGCCAGCAGTGCCGCTTGGCCGCCGGCGTCGACAACCGCGAGCATGGCGCGAAGCGCAACCAGCGTCTTGCCGGATCCAACCTCGCCTTGGAGGAGGATGTTCATGGGGTGCGATTCGGACAGGGCGTCGAAGATCCGCTCCCCCGCCTCCTGCTGACCGGCTGTTAGCCGGTAAGGCAGTGTCGAGTCGAACTTGTCTAGGGCTCTACCCGCGATCCGCGGCCTTGGTATCGCCGCCCGCGAGGCGAGGGCCTCGCGCCGTTTGGCCATGGCCAGCTGGATACCGAACGCCTCATCGAACTTCAGGCGCGCCACCCCGCGCTCGGCATCTTCGAGACGGACGGGCTCATGCACCTCCCGCAACGCCTGGGGCAGCGGTAGAATGTCGGCCTGCTCCACGACCCAGTCGGGCAGAGTGTCGCCGAGCGGCAGGACCTGCGGCAGGGCGAGCGCGATCGCGTCGGCAATCATCCACGTGACCAGCTTCGCTGTGGCGGGGTACAGGCCGACCAGTCCCGCCCGCTGCGTGACATTCGCCATCGCCAGCTTCTCCTGGGCCCGGCGTCCCCGCAGCGAGGCGACCTTGTCAAGGAGCACGAAGTTCGGGTGGGCCAACTGAAGGTCATCGCGGAAAACACTCACCCGGCCCACGAAGATCCCGCGCGCGCCGGGACTCAGTTCCCCCAACCAGTGCTTGGCGTACCCAGGCCGCTTGTCGGGGACGAATAGGCTTACGCCGAGAGTGCCGTGGCCGTCGGTGATGACGGCGTGCACGCGCGTGGCGCGCCCGTGAAGGATTTCACTGCGTTTGACTTCGGCGACGACGGCGACGTCCTCCCCCACTCGCAGCTGCGAGAAGTCACTCATCTCGGTTCCGGCGAGGTAGCGGCGGGGAGTGTGCCGCACTAGATCGCCGAGCGTCGTCAAGCCCAGTTTCGCCAGCTCGGCGGCGGACTTGCCGCCGACCACGTCGCCCAGCCGCCGGTTCAGCTCACGGTGGATGGCTGTGCGGTGGAACATGACGGCAGCCTACTAAGCGGCACCTGGCAGCGCAGGCTGCGGCGTGCGAGTTGTGGAAAACCTCGAAACAGCCGTCGGGCCCGCGACAACTGCCACGGGCCCGACGACTGGCTCTAGCTTCAGCGGGTGACCTTGCCAGCCTTCAGGCAGGAGGTGCACACGTTGAGGCGCTGGGGGGCGCCGTTCACGGTCGCGCGGACGCGCTGGATGTTCGGGTTCCAGCGACGGTTGGTCTTCTTCTTCGACCAGGGCACGTTGTGACCGAAGCCGGGTCCCTTGGCGCAAACATCGCACACGGCAGCCATCGGAATCTCCTTGTTGCGTGGGCCAGACGCGAAGCGCCTGGTTCGATCTTCGGGGCCGCCCGCACCGGCGGGCAACCGGGAAATCATAACCCCAAGGGGCGGGATTCCCCAAAACTTTAGGTCGCCACCACCACCGGCACGATCATGGGGCGGCGGCGCAGCCGCCGAGAGACCCAGGCGCCGATGGTCCGCCGGATCACCTGCTGGATGCGGTACTCATCGTCAACGCCGTCGGCCAGGGCGCGGTCGATGGCGTCGACGAGCTGGGCACGCACATCGTCGAAGACAGAGTCCTCCTCCGCGAAGCCGCGAGTGTGGATATCGGGACCTGCGATGAGCTGACGGGCGTGGAAGTTGACGACCGCCACCACCGAGATGAATCCCTCCTCGCCGAGGATGAGACGGTCGGAGATGGAGTCGGTGATGTCGCCGACGGTAGAGCCATCGACGAAGACATAGCTGGCGTCGACCCGTCCAACCTTGCGGGCCCTACCGGCGACCAGATCGACGACGTCACCGTCCTGGCACACCACCGCGTTCTCGGCCGGCACGCCGGTAGCGATCGCGAGCTTGGCGTTGGCGATCAAGTGCCTCACCTCGCCGTGCACGGGCATGACGTTTTTGGGCTTGAGGATGTTGTAGCAGTACAGCAGCTCACCAGCGGAGGCGTGACCGGAGACATGCACGAACGCGTTGCCCTTGTGCACCACCTGCGCGCCGAGCTTCGTCAACCCGTTGATGACGCGGTAGACGGAGTTCTCGTTGCCTGGAATCAGGGAACTGGCCAGCAGGACGATGTCGCCGGCACCGAGCTCAATGACTGGATGCTCCTGGTTGGCGATCCGGCTGAGGGCGGCGAGCGGCTCCCCCTGCGACCCCGTGGATAAGATGACGACTTCGTCGTCCCGGTACTTGTCGATGTCCTTCATCTCGATCAGAACGTCACCGGGAACGTGCAAGTAGCCAAGATCCCGAGCGGTGGCCATGTTGCGAACCATGGAGCGGCCGACATAGGCAACCTTGCGGCCGTGCTTCACGGCCAGGTTGAGCACCTGCTGCACGCGGTGCACGTGGCTCGCGAAACACGCGACGACGAGTTTCTTGCCGGCTTGGTCGAAGACCCGCGCCAGGGCGGGCTCGATGTCCTTCTCCAACGCCGTGAAGCCCGGGGTCTCGGCATTGGTGGAGTCTGGCATGAACAGGTCGACGCCCTCGTCGGCAAGGCGGGCAAAGCCGCGGAGGTCGGTGATGCGGCCGTCGAGCGGCAGCTGGTCCATCTTGAAGTCGCCGGTGTGCAGGCACTTACCGGCCTTGGTGC
>CAMCJC010000021.1 GCA_945875065.1 uncultured Propionibacteriaceae bacterium
ATCTTTGGGATTCTGTGAATAAGCCTCTTTTTCCTGACTTCAGACATCGCTACTCCCTATAGCCGATGCCTCCACAAACCAGGGGAAACCTCAAACCGCCTCAACCCAACTTAACTAAAATGAGCCAACTCGGGGCTGCGGCGCCCGATCGACTGCTCGCTGATCTTCTCCCTGCGAGCCGCCTCGGCGATCGTCATCTCGTCCGCCAGCACGCTCAACACGATCCGAGTCTTCTTCTCGACTGGAATCACAAGGGGGTCTACCCATAGCTCAGATTCTCCTTCCGGACTGACTCAACAACCTCGCCAAGAACCTTGACGCGGGACAGAGAGAAGTACATCAACTTCCAGTACTTGACCCTGCCCAGGGTGCAGTTGGCCAATGACACGGGACTACTCGTTCCCACTGAAACAGTATTGAGCGAAGCACAGCAGGAACGAGCCGCCAGATTTACTATAGCACAGACCTCGTCATCAGTCAGCCTTGGAGCCTTGGAGCCTTGACCAGGAACTGCCGCGAGAAGACGCAGGGGTCACGAATGGGTTCGCGACATCAACGTTGTTCTGACCCAGTCAACAAGAATCTGTGGACCCATGTGCTTGCCGAATCCATCGTGAGTTCCCTCGGGATCGAACCAGAGAGTTACGTTACCACCCAACTGCTTGGCGCGTAGTGCCCAGGCCAGCCCTTGTCGGGGGTCAACTTGCACGTCGCGGACGGAAATAGCTATCAGCATTGAGGCTCGGGGAGCGGCGAGCTTGCGCAGTGGTGAGAGGGCCTTCAATACCTCATGATCGCGGAGGCTAGACATCGGGTCACCCCACTCGTCCCGGTCGGCATCGACGGTGAGTGAAGCGTCGCGAGTGAGCGCCTCCAGGGGGTCAATGTATCCGTTGACTATGACCGCCGCGTCAATGTCAGCAGACTCGTCTGCAACGAGCGAGGCGACGAGGAATCCTCCTGCAGAGGCACCAATAGCACAGATTTGTGTGGCGGTCGTCGCTCCATGACCTGATCGCAGCCAGCGGACGGCGGCTACGGCATCGGCAACCGCGCGATCACGGCGGTCTCGGTAGCCGTCGCGATGCCTCTTGTCATCACCGCCCCCTCGCACGTTAGCGGTCGCCACCGCGAACCCCCGCTCAAGCCAAAGGTTAGCGTCGCTGTATGAGTGGAGGTCGATATCAATTCCATAAGCTCCGTAGAGCAGCAGGATCACGGGTCCATGGAATTGGGTGGAGTTGCCCCGCCAGCATATATCGATCGAGAAGTCATATCCATCCGAGGAAACGACGGTCTCATGAGTGAAATATACGTCCGGAACGCAGGGCTGGCGATCGGGGTTGAGCAGGTACCCGCTCCTATCAAGATACCAGTTGATGGGCGGTGAGCTGGTCGTCGACTCAACGACGCTCAACCCCACCGAGGTGGCGGCGATATTCAGGTTCAAACCAAACATTCCTCGCGTACTAAGCAGAGGAGTGGAGGTAGCGAGACTCGACTCCGACAACGGAAACATCGACAGATCTTCCCTCAGCCCGCTTGCGTCGCGCCGATTGATGCGGGCTACTACCGATCCATCACGACCCAATATCTGAGAAACCTGTCCTTCCCCTGCGGCGACGCGCCACACCTCCGCCGACTCCCTGTCCTGGACACGGCGAGCCGCGATGTGCCAGCCCTCGTCACCATTTGTCCCTTGAACTAGCACCGGCTCCCCATCCAATAGAGCAACATCAAGCAGATCGGGATCGTGGCAAGGCGCTATCGAAGGGTCGATGTGCATTCCGGAACGAGTGAGCTTAAAGAGTTGCCAGACCCGTTCGGTGCGGACACCGTGCCCCACTTTGACAAAGCATGGGTTTGCGCAGGAGGCGATCATTACTCCGGCGGCGGGCCCCTCAGCAAGTACCCGCACATCCCGACGAAAAGAGCCCGTGTCGATCGGTATCACGGCGGCTTGCGCGCGGTTGGGATCGTCGGGGTGGGGCTCTACGAACGCCAAGAGCTCGGCGTTTTCTCCGCACAACTGCGCTTCTGGATAGATCCCTGCGAGCACGACCACGGGAGTGGGCTCCCCGCGTGCATAAACGGCCACTGCGTAGCGTTGACGCTGTGGATCACGGAGCAGCTTGCACCAGTGCGTCAACGACTGAGCTAGCCCCCGATCCGCCACCAACCAACCTTCCAAGCCCTCTATCTCGGACTCTTCGAAGACCAGCGACTCTCCAACCGGCGTCATTGTGACCGGATCAGCAACCCACTGCCCGACTTGACGTCCGTCGTCCCCCAAGTATAGGCGCAGCCACCCCTGAGGTAACGGTACATGAATGCTTCCGTCGGAAGCGTTGAGTGATTTCCCATTTTCGACTTTCGGTAGCGTGCTGACGTCTTGGCCGTGCTCGGTCAGCAATGCCCACATTGTGTGCTCGTCAACCTCCAGCCACTGGTCAACAGAGAGTGGCAGGGGAACATTTGTTGGCTTCATATCCTGGCCTAGGCTCCTTAGTACGTCAAGCCGCGACGAGCGAGCGAAACAGTGCAGAGCGCCGGTGAACCTCGGTGGGTGTGCCGAACTCAACCAAGCGGCCGTGATCTAGCACTATGACCAGGTCGGCGGCGTCAATGCCGAAGCGGCCATGACCGGCGGAGAATGTCGTGATTCCTCCCATGGTCGTGCGTATGAGCCGCATCACTTGCTCGCGAGTTATGACGTCCAGCCCCGAGGTGATTTCGTCCAGGAGAAGCATCCGGGGTCGACCGATGAGTGTTCGCGCGATCGCCAGGCGCTGTTGCTCGCCACCTGAGAACGCGTACGCCGATTCTCCAATCGGCGCGTCAAGACCGCCCACGCGCGCTCCAATGGTGTCGGCAAGCCCGACTTGGCGAATGATCTCCCAGCATCTCTCGTCGCTGATCTTGCGCCCCAGTAGAAGGTTGTCCCTGACAGTGCCGCTAAACAGCGGGCATGCCTGCTCGATATAGCCAACTTGGCGACGGTAGCGGTCATCATCGTGTTCGGCGAGTGGAACCTGGTCTGCGAGGACCGTCCCCGAGGTCGGGAGGATGAACTTCTCTAGTAGTGAGAGTACGGTCGACTTTCCTGAACCCGAGGACCCAGCCATTGCGACCCAAGAGCCGGAAGGGACGCTGAATGTTACATCTCGAAGCGCGAAATCTTGATCGTCCTCCCCCAAGGAGTAGTTCACACAGACGTTCCGGAACTCGATATCCCCTTTCAAGCAGGGGGTCATGGGTTTGGCGTCCTGTGGTGGCTCATTCACCTTAACGCGCGCCTGTTGTGAGCTCTCGCCGACCACGACACTCAGGTCCATGATGCGCTGGAGAGCGCCCAGTGCCTCTGCCATCTCTACGACTGTGTCGGCGCTACCGGTGATTGGCGTGATGATGAGCATCATGTACATGAAGAAAGAGACCAACTGCTCTACGGACAAGGCGCCAGACTGCATACGAAGCACAGCGATGCAGATAACGATGAGGAGAGTAGCCTGCACGCAGATCATCACGACTGGGGTCATGAATGCGTGGGCCTGGTCCCCCCGGTTCGAGGCGCGCAGGAGGTCCGTGCTGGATCTCTTCAGTCGTCGGAGGGCAAAGTGATCCGCGACGAAGGCGCGCAGGGTCAGCACGGAGTCCAAGGCACGGGTCACTTCCGCGACGTATGCCCCTTGGGCCTCTTGGCGGGTGTATGAGAAGGTAGTCAGTCGGCTTGAGATGAAGATTATGAAAGCCAGGCACGTAACGGTGAGGCCCACGGCAGACAGGGTGAGCACAGAATCGATCACTGTCATCTGTATGAGCGCGCCCGCTACCATGACGATTCCGCCGAATGCCTGCACCGGGCCGGCGGTGAACACTCGGCTCATACGTTCGGAGTCGATGCTACACCGTGCAACAAGGTCGGCGGTGGGATGAGAGACGAGCTTGGCCGCAGGGACGCGAAGAGCGATGGTTGAGGACGCATCACGGAACGCCCGGACGGAGCGATTTCCGGCCCGCGCGCTAGCGACACTGACTGCAGCCGAGATCCCCGACGCGAGAATCGCGAGTCCTGCGAGCAAGAGGCCGTACGGGAGGGCCTCCTCGAAGCCGCCGCTCTGCAACGCGCCAACGATGCGGCCCGCTAGGGCCGGTTGACACAGCGAGACGCAGGACGACAGGACCGTCCCGAGAAAGATCAGGGGAAGCGCCTTGGGTTCCAGCCGGAGTATCCGCGTGAGGCGACGAAGCCGGCTCTTTGGTGGATTCCTCAGCAGCTTCGAGATGTGAGCGACACCGTCGTCTCTGTGACGATCCACCTCGGCATGGAGGGGGGCAGGCGACAGCTCTGACCCGGGCGATGCATTGTGGGGCGGGAAGCTGTCTGAGGAGACCGCCCGGCGGGCAGGGATGGAGCGAGACCCGTAGTCAACATGTAGTGCGGAGTGTGAACTCATCTCTGTCTCTGTTTCTCTGTGAGTCTTCATATTTTGGTCGCCCGCCGATGCGCGGCTAGTCGAAGAAACTGTTTGTCGAAGAAACTGTTTGAAGATCCGCGTCCGGAGTGCCCGGAACCATAGTCCTGAGGCAGGTCCTGATGACACCTGACGCCGTCCGAGAACTCACCTCTGAGGATAAAGCCTCTGGCGTCGGCGGGGACGGACCTCGAATCACTGCTACAGTCCGTGCTTGCCGCGCGTGTGGTGTGGCCGGGTGGGCGGGTCGCTGGTGTGGCGGCCCGCCCACCCGCGTTACGCGATGGTGTGCGGATTAGCAGCACCAGATGCTGTGGCTGTAGGAGTGACGGCACCAGAAGATGCTGCCGTGGGTGGAGCGCTTGGTCTCCTGCGGCACCTCGGTGATGTCTGCCTGAAGGTTCAGGACGTTAGCCATGGTTTTCACCTCCTTTGGGTGGCGGTTGGTGGTTGTGTGCAGCCTGCCGCGCGTGTGGGTGTGGCAAGCTGTCGGCTCGGTCAGTCCGAGCCGGGCTGTGGGGGACCGGCTTATGCAGCAGGTTGGCGGTGCGAGCACTGACAGGCAAGGCGAGATACGGGTTCCCGGTCCGGTAAGCGTGCAGGGCCAGAGCGACGCCGGCGGCCCCGGTACTTAGGTCAGAACTGAGACGGATCAACCCGTCGCCGATGGCCAAAGCATGAGCCCCATGAGCTAGTAGGCTGTCCAGCAGCAGCCCCGCCTGGCGGTCGACCTCAGACTGGTATTCTGGGCCGGCTGCGGCCAGAGCCACCAGGGTCCCGGCGCGTCCATGATCGAATCCGGGATAGACGTAGTAGGTTGCCGAGCAGGTCTTGGCGATTCCTTCACGCTCCGCTGGAGTGAGTACGGAATCACCCGTGATGCGTTCCAGTGCCGAGGCGATTAGCAGAATCCCCGCCGAACCCCAATCAATGTAGGGGAGTACCCGTCGCTTGGCTCTATCTTCGACCATGACCTCGCCGTCTGCGGTGGTGATACAGGCGTCTAGATCGTCGCGCAGTCGGTTTCGGGCCGCAACGAGGGAGCCTTCGGTTCCGGTGACCGCGTGAACAACGAGGTCGGTCAACGCGGCTCCGGTCAGTCCCCAAAAGAGCCCTGGACGTCGGGTCAAAGAACTCCGGCCCGACCCAGCTGACTCGAGACAACTGTGCAACCGGGAATACGCTTCCAGCGCTCGACTTGACAACCCCGAATCCTCGGCGGCGCGCGCGACCTCAAGCGCCGCCAGAATCACTCCGGCCTGTCCGCCGACCAGATCCAGCCTACGTCGACCCAATGCGCGCTCGAGCGCAGCGCTCGCCGCTGGAACAGCGTCCTGGTGCGCGCCGACTTCACTGAGCGCTAATGCCAGCCCGGCCAGACCCCTCAGCAAGCCGGGGGACTCCTGAGCCGGCCAACTGCCGACGGCCTGGCGCAAAGCCTCCACGTCCCGATCGGCTGGTTGAACGCCGACGCGCTTCTGTACCAGCATCACGCCGGCGCGCCCGCTAGAAAGGGATTCCCTGTCAAGCCTCGGGGAAGTCTCAACATCTCCGGGGAACGTACCATCATCGCAGAACTGGCGGGACCATTCGATTCCGCTCATCAGCTTGTCGACAGCGACATCTGGAGCGAGACGATGCTGTGGAACCTCAACAGCGAAATCGCACGCGGTCACGGGACGGGTTTTGACGCCGTACCGGCGCTCGACCGCTGCCAGCTGCTCTGCCGCCTCTCGACCGTAAGTCTCCCGAAGCCAGTCGCGGCACCTATCCCAGAAGGCCGGTGCGACTGCTTCGATCTCGAAGTCAACGCGGTATAGCATCATGATGCAGCGCGCGACAGCGAACCAGTCCGCCTCCACCGCGTCGGCCGTCCTGTCGGCACAGAACTCGAACACTCTGACGCCGAGCTCTCGCGGTGAGTCCACCCTGCTGGCGTCTTCTAGGTCGAGCATGGCCACGGCCCCATCGTCTGAGACGAGGATGTTGCCTGGGTGGAGATCTCCGAACGCCCAGCCGTGCGCGTGAATGTCGTCCACGATGGCGATGATTTGGTCCACAATGGGCACCGTTTGGCGCGCGTATCCTTCGGGATCTGTTTCTCGCGAGCCACCGTTGTAGGCGATCCATGATGTGAGGGTCACCCCGGGGATGTAGTCCACCTCCAGGTAGCGGTGCTCCCAGGCAGTGAATGCTCCGCGGATTTGTTGGACCCCGGCGACGCCGACAAGGTCCCGCAGCACTCGCTCCTCATCCCGCTGACGTGTAAGGGCGCAGCGACCCCGGCCATCCAGCCCGGCATGAGGCCGCGCCTCTCGCAGAATCCTGGTTTCGCCGTCGGGCAGCTCAGCGCGGTACACCCCGCCCGCGTTGCTGAAGCTGAGGGGCTTGATGCTGACGAAGTCGTCAAGTCGCGATGATGAAGATTGCTGAGAAGCCTCGTAGGCTGCCCGTAGGATTTCAGGTAGCTCTATTCCATCGGGGATCACGACGCGTGGCTCCCTGTGATCGGGTATCAAGCGCATGCTTCGAGGATCTACGATCGACTCGACTAGCTCGTCGTCGAGATCGGGTGTTCGCATGCCCAGGATGGCTCCGTAACGGACAAACACCGGAGCTTCGGGAATGAAGCGAAGATCCGACAGTATGTATGGCCCTGGCTGTCCCCTCAGGGCTTCACTCAGGGCGGTGAGTAGCTCTCCGAACTGGTTGTCATCGTCGGGGTAGATGGTGATGAACTTACCCGAGGCTCCTCGATGCTGGTTCTTTGAAGAGGACTCAATCAATTCTGCCAGCGTGGGCAGGAACTTGAATGAGACCCCCGCGTCTACGCATACCCCTGTGGTCTGGGCCAACGTGTGCACTGCGGACTCAGGCGTCGCCGAAACGTGTATTTTCCAACCCTGCAGTCGTGGCTGCCAATCGCGTGGTGTCCAGCCCTCCCAGCCCTTCCAGGACTGCATCAACCACCCGGGGGGCAGCTCTTTCGATTGCAGCCGCCGGCCTCCCGCGTTTCCCATCATTTCAGCAAAAGGCCTCACAGCGCCGTAATAAGGCGATCCCTTGTGGGCCCCTTGGAAGTGCTCGAAGTCCACGGCCATGATCTCTACCCCCGTGCTCTTATCGCTTTGACCTTGAGGTTTTAGCCTCAGCTCTATGGGGTGCTGCGTAAACAGCATCGTCGTAGTGCGTCTGCTTCTAGAAGAAGTGCTTGTTCACTGTCTCACTGACAAGGTTGAGGCTAGCACCGAGGGTCCTCGAAGACAATCGGGATTTAAGAATGTGTATGTCGGCCGTTAGGCCGGCTAACAAAGGTGTAGTAACGGCAGCAGCGATTTCTTTGTTTGAAGATATTTGTCGATCCTGTTGCCAGGGAAGTGTTTGGCCTTGTCAGTGCAGGGTTTATCCGTTCTCTCGATTGGTCTTCAGGGGATCTGGCGGCGGAGTTCCCTGAGAGGTCTACCGGTGTCCGGGTAGTCATGAATCGCTTTTCTACCCTCTGGGTTGGCGTGCAAGGGAGGCAGTCACATCGGGAACCGCGGTATGGCCGTCTGTGGTGGCTGGGGCTGCTCGGGGTGATTTTGTCCCGTTTCGCGTGTGGGCGAGACGCCGCCGGTGCTGCTCCTGTGACGTCAAGGGCCGGGCAAGTGCGTTATGGCAAGGATATTTGCTCGCCTTGGTGGTGGGGCTACTGACTTTCGTTGCGACCTCCGCCTAGACTTCGTGCATGATCGACGCAGCAGGGTTGCGGGTTATCCGCGCCATCGCCGACCACGGGAGCTTCACTGCTGCCGCTTTGCATCTCGGGTACTCCCAACCCGCCATCTCACAGATGGTCAAGCGGCTGGAACAGCGGCTCGGGACCGTGCTCGTCGAACGCGTCGGCCGCTCCGTCCGGCTCACCGAGGCCGGGGAAGTGTTGGCCGAGGCGGCCGTGCCGGTGATGGCCGCGCTTACCAAGGCGGAGGACGACGTTGCCGCGATCGCCGGGCTGCGGATCGGGCGGGTGCGGCTGATGGCGTTCCCCTCCTCATCGGTTGCCTTGGTGCCGCGCGCCCTAGCGCAGGTGCGACGCGAACACCCCGGCGTGCAGGTCTCCTTCACCGAGGCCGAACCCCCCGAGGCGATAGCCGCCCTCCGCGCCGGCGACTGCGACCTCGGCGTCGTCTTCTCCTACCCCGGCTCGCCGGTCGCGCGCGGAGAGGACCTCGACGACTTCGTCGTTCATCACCTGTTGACCGAAAGGGTCGGGGTGGCGCTACCGACGACGCACCCGCTCGCGGAAGCTGACGTCGTCGACCTGGCCGACCTCAGCGACGCGGACTGGATAGCCGGCTGCCCCCGTTGCCGCGGCCATCTCCTCCAGGCCACCGCCGACGTCGGCTACCAGCCGCGTCTGTCCTTCGAGACCGAGGACTACGTAGCGGTGCAGGGGTTTGTCGCCGTCGGCCTTGGCGTCGCGCTCATCCCCGATCTGATCCGCCAGGCCACCCGCAACGACGATGTCGTCGTCCGTCCCCTGAAGCAGGCGACGGTCCGCGAAATCCACGTCGTCACGACCGACGACCTCAGCCAGGTTCCCGCGATAGCCGCGACCCTGTCCGCCCTCAAGACCAACGCGGCGGCGCTCTAGACCACCGACCGCAGCTGCGCCGCGCCCACCCCGGCCGCCCAATCAACGACCGCCGGGTGCGCCCCGATCGGGTCGGTGATGACGCCGCCCAGCTTCTTGGCGCGGTCGTGGAAGAACCCCGGCGCTAGCAGCAGGCTCAACACGACCGGCGGTCGTTCGGTAGTCAGTGCAGCCACGACTTCCTGCGCCCGCTCGACCCCCGCCGCCAGTGCGACTGACTCGATAGGACGGCCCGTCACCGCGGCCAGCCGTGCCGCAATCCGCGCGACCCGACGCCTGGCCTCCGTCACCGACGAGCCCGCCCAGGCCAGCACGACCGGCCCGGCGTCGTCGACGCCCGCGAGGCGGTCGAGCAGGGCCGAGATCAACGCCGGCGACTCGCCCAGCGGCTCCGTGACGACGGCCCCGCTACCGGAGCGTTCGACCACCTGGTAGACATCGACGCTCAGGTGATATCCGCCCCCGACAAGCCACGGAACGACGACGGGGGCCTCCAGGTCCGCCAAGACATCGCCGAGGGTGGGTTCCAGTACGTCGACCCAGCCGACGTGGACGTCATCGCCGGAGACCCGTGCGACCTGCGAGACGACTTGCGCGATCGTCTCCTGCCCGGCTTTCGAGCGGGTGCCATGCGCGGCCAGAACGATGCTCATGCCGCCGCCCCCGCGAGATCCGGCGATTCCAGCCGCGCGGCCAGAGACCGGTGCCGCAGCGTCGCCCGCACGACCTGCACCGCCGCGACGACTGCCACGGCACCCAGCACCGCGACTAGCGCGACTCCTGGGGTATGAACGGCCATCAGGAGCGTGCGGAGGTTGGTCAGGACGATGATGCCGCCTGCCGCGGTGCCGAGCACCGCCGCGGGCAGTCGGCTGACGAGCCACGCCGCCAGGGGGGCCGCGACGACGCCGCCTGCCAGCAGGGCCACGACGAACCCGAGGTTCACGCCCGCGGTCCCGAGACCCAGCAGGAACCCGAGCGATGCGAACACCGTCACCAGGAACTCCGAGGTATCTACTGAGCCGACGACCGTCCGCGGCTTCGTCTTACCCGCGACTAGCAGTGCCGTGGTAGACACAGGCCCCCAGCCTCCGCCGCCGGTAGCGTCGATGAACCCGCCGAACAGGCCGAGAGGGGTCAGGAATCCCGGGCGCAGGCGTCCGGGCTTGAGGACTTGCCTCTGGCCGGCCATCCGCACGAACCGCCACAGCAGATACGCGCCTAGCAGCAGGAGGATGCCGGCCATGATCGGGGTCGCGGCGGCGGTCGACAGGCGGGACAGGAACGTCGCGCCGAAGAACGCTCCGATCGCGCCGGGAATGCCCAATTGCGTGGTCAGCTTCCAGTCGATGTTTCCGAACCTGTGGTGCGAGAGGCCCGAGACGACATTCGTGCCGAGCTCCGCCAGGTGCACCGACGCCGATGCCGTCGCGGGAGTCAGGCCGGCGATGAGCATCAGCGACGTCGACGTGACGCCGTAACCCATCCCGAGGGCGCCGTCGACGAGCTGCGCCAGCAACCCTACGACGGCTAAGACGATTAGTTTCCGCATGATCCCCTCCAGCGTTTCCTAGATGACCCAGTCCTGGGCGGCCTCGGCGCGGGCGGCAAGGCGCAGGTCGGCCTCGCGCGCGGCGTCCGGATTGCGGGCGTCGCGGATCATGCCGGCCGCGAGCGTCGATCCGTCGCTGGGATCGATGAGCAGGAACGCGCCGGTATGCCGCGACTGCCCGTAGGTTTCGGCGACGATCGGCGACGCCAGCTTCAACCAGACCCGGCCGAGGTCATTGAGGCCGAGGGCCTGGGCGGGCCGCGACTCCAACGCGTCGAGGTCGAGGACGCCGGCGATGTCATTGACGATGACCTGCGTGGTCTGCGTGAGGTGCTTCAGCAGCAGCCGAGCGCGAAGCCGCAGCGGCCGATCCGACAGCCAGCACAGCGTCGCCTCGACCTCCTTAGCGATGATCGGCAGCGGCTCCCCGGCAACGATGACGTCGCCCCGAGCGATGTCGATGCTGTCGGCCAGCTCGACCGCTACCGACAGCGG
Organism: uncultured Propionibacteriaceae bacterium; assembly: GCA_945875065.1. Classification (GTDB taxonomy): domain Bacteria; phylum Actinomycetota; class Actinomycetes; order Propionibacteriales; family Propionibacteriaceae; genus Arachnia. The sequence continues at coordinate 11,156 of CAMCJC010000021.1, forward strand.
TGCCGAGGCGCTCTCGACCTCCCGCTCCCCGATGCGGATGCCCGTCACCTTGCTGACCAGGCCTGACGGCAGAATCCGCACCTTGTCGCCGACGGCGAGGGCGCCCTGGGTGATCGGGCCGGCGTAACCGCGGTATTCGATGAATCGGGGGTCGCGGGCGCCCTGCTGTGGACGCAGCACCGTCTGGATGGGGAGGCGGGCGTCGCGGTCTGCGGCGAGTTCCTCGGCCTCGATCGGCAGCTCCTCCAGCAGCCCGAGCAGCGACGGGCCGTCGTACCAGGGGGTTTTGTCGGAGACCTCGACGACGTTGGCACCCTGCAGCGCTGAGACCGGGATGGTGTGGATGTGGGCAATGCCCAGCTGCTCGGCCAGGGCCCGGACCTGCTGGTCTACGGCGCGGAAGGCGGCCTCGTCGTAGTCGACCAGGTCGATCTTGTTTACAGCGATGATGACGTGCGGGACCCGCAGCAAGGTAGCGACGGCCAGGTGACGGCGGGTCTGCTCGACGATGCCGTGGCGGATGTCGGCGAGCAAGACGACGACGTCGGCGGTCGACGAGCCGGTGACGGTGTTGCGCGTGTACTGCACATGGCCGGGGCAGTCGGCGAGGATGAATGAGCGACGCGCGGTCGCGAAGTAGCGGTAGGCGACGTCGATGGTGATGCCCTGCTCGCGCTCGGCGCGCAGGCCGTCGGTGAGGAGGGCGAGGTCGGCGTCGGTCAGGCCTCGATCTTTGCTGGCGCGTTCGACGGCCTCAAGCTGGTCGGCCATGACAGCCTTGGAATCGTGGAGAAGGCGGCCGACGAGGGTGGACTTGCCGTCGTCGACGCTCCCGGCGGTGGCGAGTCGCAGTAGGGTCGAGGTGCTCATCAGAAATAGCCCTCCTTCTTGCGGTCTTCCATGGCGGCCTCGGTGAGGCGGTCATCGGCGCGGGTGGCCCCGCGCTCGCTGACGGTGGTCAATGCGGTTTCTCGGACGATGTCGTCGATGCTGGAGGCGGTCGATTCGACGGCTCCGGTGCAGGACATGTCGCCGACGGTGCGGTAGCGGACGGTGCGTCGCTCGGGAACCTCGCCGGGGCGCAGCGTGTTGTGTTCGCCGACGGCCAGCCACATGCCGTCACGGCTGAAGACGTCGCGGTCGTGGGCGAAGTAGAGGCTGGGGAGTTCGATGTTCTCGCGCTCGATGTAGCGCCAGATATCGAGCTCGGTCCAGTTGCTAAGTGGGAAGACGCGGACGTGCTCGCCGGGCCGATGGCGCGGGTTGAACAGGTTCCACAGCTCGGGGCGCTGGCCGCGCGGATCCCATTGGCCGAACTCGTTGCGGAGGCTGACGATGCGTTCTTTCGCGCGGGCCTTTTCCTCGTCGCGGCGGGCGCCGCCGAAGACGGCGTCGAAGCGGTGCTCGGCGATGGCGTCGAGAAGGGGGAGGGTTTGCAGCGGGTTGCGGGTGCCGTCGGCGCGCTCGACCAGGCGGCCGTCGTCGATGTAATCCTGCACGCGCGCGACCTCCAGCCGCAGCCCGTAGCGTTCGGCTACGCGGTCGCGGTAATCGAGGACCTCGGGGAAGTTGTGACCGGTGTCGACGTGCAGAAGGGCGATGGGCGGCTTGGCGGGGTAGTAAGCCTGGAGGGCGACGTGGAGGAGGACCGCGGAGTCCTTGCCGCCGGAGAACAGAATGACGGGGCGCTCCAGCTCGGCGACGACCTCACGGATCACCAGCATCGCCTCGGCCTCAAGGAGGTCCAGGTTGCCGGTTTTGGATGTGGGGTGGCTCATGTTTCCTCTCACAGATGGATGCCGCATTCGGTCTTGGCGAGGCCTGCCCAGCGGCCGGCTCGCGGGTTCTCGCCAGGTGCGGGTTTTCGGGTGCAGGTGGCACAGCCGATCGACGGGTAGCCCTGCCCGAGGAGCGGGTTGACGGGCACGAGGTGGCGTTCGGCGTAGTCGAGGACGTCGTCGAAGCTCCAGTAGGCCAAGGGATTGATCTTGACGAGGCCGTGACGCTCGTCGAAGGCGACCAGCGGGGTGTTCGCCCTGGTGGGGGCCTCGTCGCGGCGGACGCCGGTGAACCAGGCCTCGTAGCCCTGGAGCTCGTGGGCCAGCGGCTCGACTTTCCGGAGCTGGCAGCACAGCTGCGGGTCGCGCTCAAAGAGACGGGGGCCGTGCTCGGCGTCCTGCTCCTCGACGGTCTTCTCGGGCAAGACGTCGACGACGCTGACGGGGATCGCGGACTCGAGCTGGCCGCGCAGGGCGAGGGTCTCGGGGAAGTGGTAGCCGGTGTCCAGAAAGAGGGTGTCTACGCCTGGGATTTGGGTGCTGACCAGGTGCGCGAGGATGGTGTCTGCGGCCATGGAGCACGCGACGGCGACCCGATCGCCGAACGTGACGGCCGCCCACGCGACGACCTCCTCGGCCGGGTGTTCGCCCGAGAACCGGGCGGCACCATCGGCGGCTAAGGCGCGGAGGTCGTCTGCGCTGCGGAGCCGGACGCGGGCCCGCTTCGGGCGGACAGGGGCGGGGGCGAGATTGATGAAGTTCACGACAGCTCCTCGTCGGTCGCTCGGTGGGCCCAGGCGGCGAAGGATTCGCTGTCGGTCCTGCCGGTGTGCCAACGGCGGACGACGCGCTCGACATAATCGGCGACGCCGTCGGCCGGGACTTTCAGGCCGCGGACGGTACGTCCCAGACCGGCCTCCGGGCGGCCGTTGGTGGCGAGACCGCCGCCCAGGTGCACCTGGAAGCCGGGCACCTGCTGGCCGTTCTCGGTGATGAGCTGGCCCTTGAGACCGATGTCTGAGGTTTGGATGCGCACGCACGAGTTAGTGCAGCCGTTGAGGCTGAGCTGGACGGGGGCGTCGAGGTCAAGATCGGCTAGGCGGGCATCGAGGTCGGCGACGACGCGGGTCGCGGTGTCCTTGGTGTCGACGATCGCGAGCTTGCAGAACTCGATGCCGGTGCAGGCCATGGTGGTGCGGCGGAACGGAGCGGGGTTCGCCTCGAGACCGAGCGCGGCCAGGCCGGCGACGGCGTCGTCGACCTTGTCTCCGGGCACGTCGAGGAGCAGCAGCTTCTGGTGCGGGGTGAAGCGGACCCGGTCGGAGCCGACCCGCTCCATGACTTCGGCGAGGCCGGCGAGGGCGTCGGCGCCGAGGCGGCCGACGGTGGGGGCGGCGCCGATGTAGAAGCTGCCGTCGCGCTGGGCGTGGACGCCGATGTGATCGCTGGCCGAACCGTCGGGCAGGGCCTCGGGGCCGTCGGGGAGGTCGAAGCCTAGGTACTCGTCTTGGAGGACCTGCCGGAACTTCTCGGGGCCCCAGTCGGCGAGGAGGTATTTCAGGCGGGCCTTGTTCCGCAGCCGGCGGTAGCCGTAATCGCGGAAGATACGGATGACACCGTGCCACACGTCGGCGACCTGGTCGGGCGCGACGAAAGCGCCGAGTCGCTCGGCCAGGCGCGCCGCCGTCGACAGCCCGCCGCCGATCCAAAGGTCGTAGCCGACGCCCAAGTCGGGGTGCTCTACGGCGACGAATGAAACAT
>CAMCJC010000022.1 GCA_945875065.1 uncultured Propionibacteriaceae bacterium
AGCGGGTTCGGCAGCCAGCTCGTTGGGCTCAGATATGAGAAGGCGACGCCGGCGGCGCCCAGGGTCAGGGATCGGAACACGATCCCGGCGAGCTCGATCCACTTCGGCTTGCCGGTGCTGAGTTCCCCGAACAGGAGCCCCCCGATGACGACGATGACCAGCAGCAAGTTCAGCGTGAACGCCCATTCGCGGATGCCGAGGTTGGGTAGGAACCAGAGGTCGACGAGCGTGGCCAGCGGGGTCGCGAGAGTCAGGGGCAGCTGCATCTTGAAGGAGCCCCGCAGCAGGCGGATCAGCGTCGTCTTCCAGTAGCTGACGCGGAACTCCCGCATCTCGCGGCGACGCCTGGCGTCGAGATCCTCCACCGGCGGCGCCGGCTTGGATGCGACCGGCATCACCGCCGTCTGTTCGGGCGCCGGGGTGGCGGGAATCCTCTGGGTCACGGCCGGTGCGGGCACCCGCTGGGCGGCCGCGACAGGTAGCTGCTGCGTTGGGGCGTCCGGCAGGACGGGGGTCGCCGGATGCCACGGCCCCGCAGCGTCCCCGGACTGCGGCTTCAGCGGCAGCCCAGGGATCTCCTCGGTGGGGACGTCGTCAGGGTCCGACGGCAACGGAAACTCGCTGCGGGGACGCTGAAAGGTCTCCTCTGCCTCCATCACTACCTTCCCGGTCCGATTTACCTCCCCAGTCTGGCAGGTGGTCCATGCAGAGGGCACCCGGCCAACCCCCGAACTCCCCCTAGATCAGTCGAGGTAGTCCCGCAGCACCTGCGACCGGGACGGGTGGCGCAGCTTACTCATCGTCTTCGACTCGATCTGCCGGATCCGCTCGCGCGTGACGCCGTAGACCTTGCCAATCTCGTCGAGGGTCTTCGGCTGGCCGTCGGTCAGGCCGAACCGCATCGAAACGACGCCCGCCTCGCGCTCGGAGAGCGTATCGAGGACGTCGTTGAGCTGCTCCTGCAGGAGGGTGAAGTTAACCGCGTCGGCTGGCACGACCGCCTCGGAGTCCTCAATGAGGTCGCCGAACTCCGAGTCGCCGTCCTCACCGAGCGGGGTGTGCAGGGAGATGGGCTCGCGGCCATATTTCTGCACCTCGACGACCTTTTCCGGGGTCATGTCGAGTTCCTTTGCGAGCTCCTCCGGTGTTGGCTCCCGACCCAGATCCTGCAGCATCTGCCGCTGGACGCGCGCCAGCTTGTTGATGACCTCAACCATGTGGACGGGGATACGGATGGTGCGGGCCTGGTCCGCCATGGCGCGGGTGATCGCCTGCTTGATCCACCACGTCGCGTAGGTGGAGAACTTGTAACCCTTGGTGTAGTCGAACTTCTCGACGGCGCGAATCAAGCCGAGGTTGCCCTCCTGGATCAGGTCGAGGAAGAGCATGCCGCGGCCGGTGTATCGCTTGGCCAGCGACACCACGAGCCTCAGGTTGGCCTCCAGAAGGTGGTTCTTGGCGAGGTGGCCGTCGTTCGCGATCCATTCGAAGTCGTCGAGATCGTCCGGTTCGACGGGGTTCTCGGCATCGCCGAGACGTTCTTCGGCGAACAGGCCTGCTTCGATCCGTTTGGCGAGCTCGACCTCCTCGACGGCGTTCAGCAACGCGACCTTGCCGATCTGCTTCAGGTAGTCCTTCACCGGGTCTGCCGTGGCGCCCGCAGAGACGACCTGCTGCTCGGGTTCGTCGGCGTCGTCCTTATCGGAGAGGGAGAAGCCCTCCTCCTCGGCAAGTTGCTTCTCGAAGGTGGCTTCCTTCTCCTCTATGAACTCGGAGTCGTCGACCTCATCGAGCGAACGCTTCTTGCCGCCAACCTTCAAGACGACATCGTCGCCGTCACGCTCGACCTCAACCTCGATCTCACCCGAGGTGACCTGCGCGATCGTGGGCTCGTCGATCTCGTCGGTCAGGTCGATCTCTTCGACTTCCGCCGCCTCTTGAGCCTTCTCCTTGGGCTTCGCCGCGACTTTCGGCTTGGTGCTCTTAGCGGCGGTCTTCCGCGTGCGGGGCTTTGGCTCCTCGCCGTCGGCGGCCTTGCGGGTACGTGTGGCCCTGGGCTTGGCCTCGGCCGTGGTTTCCTTCGCGGCCTTGCGGGTACGCCGCGTGGCGGGCTTAGCCTGGACTTCCGAGGTTTCGACCTCCTCAGCGGCAGGCTTGGCGGCCCGCTTCCTGGTGGCCTTGGGTGCCTTCTCGGCGGTCGTACCAGCAGTCACAGTGATTACTCCTAGAAAACTCTGGGCATGGCGGGTCCCGCGTGAGTCAAGGGCCGACCGCGTCCCATCATTACACGTCGACCGCCGTCACTCAAACGGCCGCCGTGGAAATCCCTGAGATCCGAGCTGGCCCCTCGCCCGCTATGTCAGACCTGGGTCTGACATCCCCCTGAGATAACGATTCGGTCACGATTCTGGGAACCTTTCGACCCGGCCAGGCGTTTGGATGGGTGTAGACGTCAGAAAGGCGAAGCCCATGATCACGACTGCCAGGACGAGGAACAGCGACGGCATCGACGGCAAGGATGCGGTCGGCCTGTACCTTGATGCGATAGCCAAGACTCCCCTCCTGACCGCAGCGGAGGAAGTGGAGCTGTCTCGCGCCATTGAGGCCGGCCTATTCGCAGCAGAGGTTCTCGAAGGCAACGAAACCTCCTCGGTGGAGGCCTCTAGCGAGGAGCTGGAAGAACTCGTGCGGCTCGGCGAGGAGGCCATGCAGCGCTTCATCCAGGCGAACCTGCGGCTGGTCGTCTCGGTCGCCCGCAAATACGGCCGCGCCCAGATGCCGCTGCTCGACCTGGTGCAAGAGGGCAACACCGGCTTGATTCGCGCCGTCGAGAAGTTCGACCACACGAAGGGCTTCAAGTTCTCCACCTACGCTACCTGGTGGGTTCGACAGGCGATCTCCCGCGGCATCGCACAGCAGGGCCGCATCGTCCGCCTGCCCGTGCACGTGGCGGAGCAGGTAAACCAGGTCACGGCGGTCCGTCGCAACCTGGAGCGCCAACTGGGCCGTGACCCGGAGGTCGCGGAGATCGCAGAGGAGCTAGACATGACGGAGGACCGGGTCGTCGACCTGATCCGCTACGCCCGCGACCACGTCTCCCTTGACGCGCCGGTCGAGACCGACGGCGACACCGCGCTTGGTGACCTCATCGCCCGCGAGACCGCACCCGGCCCCGACGAGGTCGTCCTTGACGCGGAGGAGCGCGCCCGCCTCGACGGCATGCTCGCCTCCCTCGACGACCGCTCCGCCGATGTCGTGCGTCGCCGTTACGGGCTGGTAGACGGGCGACAAGCCAAGCTCGCCGACATCGGCCAGCACTGGGGCATCACTGCCGAGCGTGTCCGCCAGATTGAACGCTTGGCCCTGGCTAAGATGCGAGAGTTCCAGGCCGTGGCCTGAACAATCTGCTGCAACACCCCGACCCGACTTCCCCTCAGAGCCTCGGGTCGGGGCTTTTATATCTTCAGCTGTGTTGAGGTCAGCCAACCTGGCGGATGAGGCCCTCTTGGGCACAGGAAGCGACCAGTTCTCCGTCCTGGAAGAGCCGGCCTTGGCAAAACCCCCTGGCTCCGGACGCCGACGGTGAGACCATGTCGTAAAGCAGCCAGCGGTCGCAGCGCGCCGGGCGGTGGAACCACGTGGCGTGGTCGATCGAGGCAACCTGGAGGTTCGGGGAGATGAACTCCACCTCATGCTGCACCGTCGAGACGCTGAGCAGCAGGAGGTCGGTTAGGTAGGCGAGGACAGCCTGATGGATGCGTAGGTCGTCGGGCAGGTCGTCCTGCGTGCGAACCCACGCCCGCATCACTCCCCCGCCTTCGGTGGGCAGTGGCGGTCCCGCCAGCCGCACGTCGAGGGCGTCCCACTCGGACAGCATCCGGATCGGGGAGCCGAAGCGCAGCTGCATGACATCCTGGAGGGACATGCAGTCGTCTGGGTGCGGCACCCCGTCCGGCTGGGCGGCAGAGTGCCTGAGCCCCGCCTCCGGCTCCTGGAACGAGGCGTCCAGATCGAAGATGACTTCGTCGAGCTGCCTGGTGATGACACGCCGCGCCGAGAACGTTCGTCCGTCTCGGACGTGTTCGACCTGGAACCTGAGGCTCTCTTCTCGGCTGCCAGGTCGCAGGAAATAGCCGTGCAGCGAGTGCAGCACCCGGGACGGTGGCACAGTGCGCATGGCCGCCATCAGGGTCTGCCCCATCACTTGGCCGCCGAACAGCCGCTGCCACTTTGTGTCGGGCTGCGGGCCGCGGAACTTGCCGGTCCCGACCTCCGTGAGATCGAACAGGCGGATCAGGTCAGCTGTGGTTGCGGGCACGGCGCCATTATCGCCCCGCAGCCCCCATTGCTTGAAGGATTCTCTTAGCAGAGACTGTCACCGCCGTCCGGAGGCCCTGCCCGAATAGGCTGACGCGGAACTCCTCCAGCAGGAATGCGATCTCCTCGACGTCCTCCGGCAGCGGCCCCGGCGGTTGCATATCGCACAGCTCCGCGTAGCGTGCCTCCAGGTCGGCGATCTCCACCCGGTTGCGGGCGGCCAGCGGCGGGTTCTTGCCCCTGGAGTTCAGTCGTGCCTCGCACGCCGCGATCCACACTGGCAGCCGGTCGAACCACGGGTCGGGCGTTGCCGAGATAAACCGGTTGAACGTGAGGTTCGTCAACTGCTCCTTGATGTCTTCGGTTGTCTCATCGCCAGGCAGCGCCGCGAGCAGCCGCTCTACCCGCGCCTGCGCGGCCAAGGCCTTCGCGGCAGTGGCGACGATGCGGCCCGTCGTTTCTGGAATCTCCGGGCGGATACGCTCGGCCAAGGCGTAAAACGCGGCTGCGTCGCGGATGTCGTCAGGCGGGGCGACTGCGCGAAGACACCGGTCGGCGGCCTTCAGCCAGGCATCGGCCAGTAGATCGGGCACGCTTGGGTAGCTGCTGGATCCGATTGCCAGCTTGTCGGTGTTGGTTAGATGGCTAACGACCCACTTCAGCGGCGACGGATTCACCAACGTGACGAGCCGCCGCAGCCCGGCCGCGTGACTTCGTCGAGCCTTGGCGACCGTGTCGGCGACCTGCACGCCGACGCTGGCTCCCTCGTCTACCAGGCATGGATAACCCGCGACTCCCCCGCCCAGCTCGGTCTTGTGGGGTAGCTCGCCGAACGTCCAAGTCCTAGCCCCGCTGGCCGCGAGCCCGCCCGCCGAACGCGTCAGCTTCCCCGCGACCTTCTGCGACAGCCGAACCTTCAGCGCTGCCAGATCTTCTCCGCGGGCGACCTCCCGTTTGCCATCGACGACTACGAACCGAGGCCGCAGATGCCCCTCGACGGCCTCGGGGCGCCACGCGTCGGCTGGGATGACATCGCCAGTCAGGGCGGTCAGCGCCTGGCCAAGGGCCTCGGCAAGCGGGATGTCCGGCTCGCGATCGCGCAGCTGGACTAGGGCGCGGCGGGCGTGATCCGGGGCCGGGACGAAGCGGGTGCGTACCTGTTTGGGCAGGGAGCGGATCAGCGACGTTGCTAGGGCCTCTCGCAGCCCCGGTACCTGCCACGTAAACGGGGTTGGGTCGAGGACCCCCAGCTGCTCCAGACGCACCTCGATCGTGACCCCGTCAGCACCCGCGCCGGGGTCGTAGACGTAATGAACGGGCAGCTCGAAGCCCTGCGTGCGCCAAACGTCGGGAAAGTCCGCCAAACGCACCGCGCCGGGATCCGTGACGCAGTCGGCCGGCGTCAGGCGCAGCGACGAGTCGTCATCGAGGCCGCGCACGTACTTGTCGAACGTCGCCCCGGAGACGACGGATGCCGGCAGGCGCCGGTCGTAGAAGTCATACAGGTCCTGGTCGGAGATGAGCAGGTCGGGGCGGCGCATCCGGTCGGTCAGCTGCTCCGCCTCGTCGAACGCGAACCGGTTGGCTACGACCACCGCGTTGCGGGTCTCCCACTGTCCCTCGACGAGACCGGAGCGGATGAAGATCTCTCTCGCCTCCCGAGGATGGAGGGCGGCGTAGCTGGTGCGGCGGCCAGAGATGATCGGCACACCGAACAGGGATACGGTCTCGGACGCGACGACCGCAGCTGTCCTGGGCGAGAACGTCGGCTCGCTGAGCGTGCGGGTGACCAGGTCACCGGCCGCTCGCTCGATCTGCGCGGCGGTCACCGGCGCGACGGTGCGGGCCCACAACCTGGAGGTCTCCACCAACTCGTAGGCGACGACCAGCTGCGGCGTCATCCTGGCGCACGCCGAGCCGGGCGAGATCGCGAAACGGGCGCCTCGGCAGCCCTGATACTCGGTCAGGGGGCGGCGTCTTCCTTGCTCCTTCGGCGGGGGCGGCAGCGCCAACCCGATGTTGGAGAGCAGACCGGTTAAGAGGCAGTCGAGGACCACGTCCATCGGCTTGGTGCCGTCCTCGGGCAGGCGCAACTCACGGCATACCTCGCGCAATTGGGAGACGAGATCCTCCCACTCGCGGAACCGCACGAAGTGCAGGAACTCGGCCCGGCACAACTTGCGGAACGCGCTGCCAGAAAGCTTGCGCCGCTGGGCGCGCAGGTAGTCCCACACGTTCGCCAGGGCCTCGAAGTCACCGCCGGCCAAAGTCGTTTTGGCCGCTTTGACCGGGCGAGTGCCGGTGTGCACGGTGTGGCGGCGAGGTTCCTTCGAGACAGTCTCCTGCGGCGTCGGCGGCGCGCTGAAGCGACGGTGCAGTTCGTCGGCGGCATGCTGGTGTTCCGCGGGGCGCTCGCGGACGTCGGGGACGGTCAGGCCCGCGACGAGGACCTGCACCTGGTGCAGCGCTCCTAGACGAGACGCCTCCAATAGCATCCGACCAAGGCGCGGATCGACGGGCATGCGCGCCAGTAACCGGCCGGTGCGGGTCAGGCGCACCTGCTCACGGCGTCGCCGCTGGTGGATCGCGCCGAGCTCGGTCAGTACCCGCAGGCCGTCGCTGATCTGCGACGCCACCGGCGCCTCGACGAACGGAAAGCTCTCGATGTCTCCCAGCCCCGCCTGCGCCATCTGGAGGATGACCGTGGCGAGGTTGGTGCGCAGGATTTCCGGCTCGGTGAACTCGGGGCGCGACTCGAAGTCCTCTTGTGAGTAGAGGCGAATGGCGAGGCCCGGGCCGAGGCGGCCGCACCGGCCGGCGCGCTGGTTGGCTGAGGCCTGCGAAATGGGTTCGATCGGGAGGCGCTGCACCTTCGTGCGTGCCGAGTACCTGGAGATGCGGGCCAGGCCAACGTCGATGACGAACCGGATTCCGGGAACGGTGATCGAGGTCTCCGCGACGTTCGTCGCCAGCACGACTCGCCGCCCCTGGTGCGCCTGGAACACCTTCTCCTGGTCGGCGGCAGCCAGGCGGGCGTACAGCGGAAGGGTCTCCCAGCCGCGAAGTTTCAGGGCATCGACGGCCTCCGTAGCGTCGCGGATCTCCCGTTCCCCGGATAGGAACACCAGAACGTCGCCGCTGCCGGTCGTCGCCGCGATCTCTGAGACAGCGCGGGCGATCGCATCGACCTCATCGCCGTCGTCCCCGATCGGCTCGTAGCGCACCTCGACGGGATAGGTGCGGCCCGAGATCTCGACGATGGGGGCGTTGTCGAAGTGGGCGGCGAACCTGGCGGTGTCGATGGTCGCCGACGTGACGATCACCCGCAGCTCGGGGCGACGCCCTAGCAGTTGCTTGAGATAGCCGAGCAGGAAGTCGATGTTGAGGCTGCGCTCATGCGCCTCGTCGATGATGATCGTGTCGTAGCGGCGAAGGTCGCGGTCGTGAGCGAGTTCGCTCAACAGGATGCCGTCGGTCATCACCTTGATGCGTGTCGCCTTGCTGACGCGGCGCGTGAACCGCACCTGGTAGCCGATGAACTCCCCCAAGGCCGTGTCGCATTCCTCGGCTATCCGGTGTGCGACGGTGCGGGCCGCGATCCGCCTCGGCTGCGTGTGTGCGATCCGCTCTCGCCCAGCCAGCAGGCAGATCTTCGGCAGCTGCGTCGTCTTGCCCGACCCGGTCTCCCCCGCGACGACCACGACCTGGTTCTCGCGGATGAGGGATGCGATGCGCGGCGCCTCCGCGGAGATCGGAAGCGCCGGATCGAAAGACAGTACGGGTTGGTCCACTTAGCCCCGAGCGACCAGGAGGGGGCACAGGGCGTGCGCCATCAGGCCGCGTAGGAGCCCGCCCAGGCCGAACCCTGGGACGACCTCCTCGCCGGTGCCCAGCACCAGGACATCGTAGGTTTCGGAGCGGCTGACCAGTTCGTTGATGGGCGTGGCGGCGACGACCACCACCTCGTACTCGACGTCCGGGTAGTTCTTCGATTGCTCTGCCGCCATGGCCTCGATGCCGCCGCGAGTGAAGCAGATCAACTCCTCCAGATCCTTCGGGCCGAGCTTCGGACCGAACAACCCGATCGGCGGCTGCAACGCGTGGACGATCTCGAGGCGTGCCCCCCACAAGGCTGCCTCTTTGAAGCCCGCGATCAGCGTGGAACGGTTTCCGGCACTGGTGTTCAACCCCACCCCGATCAGTTTCTTCAGCCCGACGTTCTGCGGGTGTGCCGCCGCCGAGATCACGATCACCGGGCACGACGCCCCCGCGACCACCGACACGCTCGTCGAGCCGACGAACATGCGCTCCAGGCCGGAGACGGAACGGCGGCCCACGACGATAAGGTCAGCTACCTCGGACAGCCGTCCCAATACGCCTCCCGGCGAGCCGAGCACGACCTCGGTGCGAATCTTGTCGTCGCTCAGGCCGCATTCACGGGCGACGCGAGCGGCAGCCTCGTTCGCGGAAATGCCGGCGTTTTGCAGCACCTCCGGGTCGTAAACGACGCCCCAGGCACCGGCGAGCATCGCATCGTCGACGGCGTGGGCGAGCAACAACTCACCCCCGATCGCGGCGGCGTAAGACGCCCCAAACTTCACGGCGCGGCCGCCGTCATCGCTGCCGTCGACACCGACGACAATCAGCTTCGGCTTCGAATCAGTCATCTCATCTTCCCTTCGACGTTGTCGGGAAATCCTCGACCGCCATGGATGAACTGTAGCCCCAACGGCTAGGGGTTTCAGCCGGCAGCGGGGAACGTGGTCCTGCCACCGAGCTTCCGTGCCAGGTCCTCGTCGATGGCATCGGCGACCTGCGAGATCGATTCGAGGGCCTGCCGCAGGTGATCCGGGACGAACGGGCGGGCCGGCACCGAGACCTGCACGAACACGCGGTCGCGGTGCAGAGCGAAGCGGCAGTAACGGGATTCGACGTTCAGGTCGTTGAGGACCTCGCAGGCGCGTGAGCGGCCGCTGACATCGTGCACGAGCGCCGCGAACAGCACCAGTTCCCGGTAGTCCGGGGTGGAGCGGCAAAACACGACGGTGGTGCCGACGCGGATGGCGACGTCGCCGTCCGCGTTTCGGATCGCTGGCTGTCCGAGCATCCCCGCGAGCTCCTCGTCGAGGATCGCGTCGAGCTGCGCCTGGTTGCCTGGCATGACGATGCCGTAGGGGCCGCGGACGGGCGGTTCGTCGTCCTCCTGGGCGGGGTTGAGGACATCGGCGAGTGGCTCCGACTCCAGGAAAACCGGGTGCAGCACGCCCACGACTTCCACCATCGTGTTGGTAGCGAGGGTCGCCAACTCCAGGACCCGGTCCTGATCGACGGTGACGCTATAGCCGTCGCCGGCTTGCCACCCCATCTCTTCCAGGCGACTGGATTCCACGTTGACTAGGCCCGCGGTCACGGTTCCCGGTGTAGCGACGGAGAACCGAATCGCAGGTGCCTGCTCCGGGTGGTCGCCGCCGGCCACCGCGATGGTGAGATCCTCCGTTCCATCCATGACGGACAGCACGTCGCCGAGACGTTCGGCGAATTCCCGCCACGCCTGCTCGGTTGTCTTATCTAGATCGAAGTTATCGATGTCGGCCACGGCCTCTCCCTTCGAAACGCGACACTAGCAGAGCCCTTAGAGTGGGCAAGTGACCGCTGTAGCCACTGGATTCGCGACGATCTTCGTCGCGGTCACCGTCGGTTACGTCGTAGGCGGCTTAAAGGCCTTCCCACAAGAGGCGCAGCGTGCAGTCGCCGCTGTCGCCTTCTACGTCGGTACCCCGGCGAAGATGTTTCAGCTGGTCTCCCGTTCCGATCTCAACACTACCTTCAGTGCGTACCTCATAGCGGTGTTCGGCTCGGTGACCTTAGCCCTGATCGGGGTGCTGGTTCTTGGAGCCCGGCTATCGCTGGCTGAACGCGTCATGACTTACCTCGGGAGTTCATATCTGAATGCGGTGAACCTGGGTTTGCCTATCACCCACTACGTGCTGGGGGACGCGACGTTGGTAGCTCCGGTGTTCCTGGTCCAGGTGACGCTGCTCCAGCCGACGGCGCTGCTGGTGCTCGACGTCTCCCGCTCGACGCGACTCGGACCGCGGGCGATCGCCCTGCTCGTGCTGGCCAACCCGATCACCGTCGGCACGCTCCTGGGCACGGCGGTCTCCCTCGCCGGCTGGCAGCCGCCGGAGATCGTAGCCGCACCCATCGACCTGCTGGCCGAGACGTCCATCCCCCTGATGCTCCTAGCCTTCGGCCTCGGGCTGCGCGCCACGGGCCTGCCGCGCCGCCTGGGCCGGCGCGCCACCGCGATGATCGTCGCCAAGTGCCTGCTGATGCCGGCGGCGGCTTGGGCCATCGCGGCCGCGCTGGGGTTGTCGGCCGAGCAGGTGCACGCAGCAGTCGTGATCGCCGCGCTGCCGACGGCGCAGGTCGTGCTGGTGCACGCCGTGCGCTACGACGTCGACGTGCGGCTGATCCAGCAGGTCATGCTCTTCACGACGCTGCTGAGCGTCCCGACGATCTGGGCGGCGGAGCTGCTGCTGTAGCTCAGCCGTCGAAGCGGCGGGCGGCCCCCTTGTCCGCCGACTGGGCCATCGAGCCGTAGATCCGCAAGGCTGTCGAGACGACGCGCTCGCGGCCAGCGGGGCGATAGCCGCCGGCGGCTTCGAGCTCGGCGCGACGGGTGGCCAGCTCGTCGTCGTCGACCTCAAAGTGGATGCTGCGCTGCGGGATGGAGATCGTGATCGTATCTCCGGTGCGCACGAGCGCGATCGGCCCGCCGGATGCCGCCTCGGGCGAGACATGGCCGATCGAGAGCCCGGAGGAGCCGCCGGAGAATCGGCCATCGGTGATCAGCGCGCACTTTGGGCCGAGCCCCAACCCCTTGAGGTAGCTCGTCGGATACAGCATCTCCTGCATACCGGGGCCGCCCTTCGGACCCTCGTAGCGGACGATGACTACGTCCCCTTCCTTCACCTTCTTGCTGAGGATTGCCTCGACGGCTTCCTCCTGCGACTCCGTGACGAACGCGGTGCCCGTGAACTCCCACTGGTGCTCAGGAACGCCAGCGGTCTTGACGATGGCGCCGTCCGGCGCGAGGTTACCCTTCAACACGGCCAGACCACCGTCGATCGTGTAAGGGTGGTCGACGCCCCGGATGCAGCCAGCGACGGCGTCGGTATCGAGGCCCTCCCAGCGGTTGGTGGAGCTGAATGCCTCGGTAGTGCGCACCCCGCCCGGGGCTGCGTGGAACAGTTCGATCGCCTCTTTCGTCGCACTGCCGCCCCGGATGTCCCAATCGGCTAGCCACTTTTCCAGGCTGATGGCGTGGACGGCGTGGACTCCGGCGTCGAGCTTGCCGCCTCGGTGCAGCTCCCCGAGGATGGCGGGGATACCGCCGGCGCGGTGGACGTCCTCCATGTAGTACCGCTCGGAGTTGGGTGCGACCTTAGCCAGGCAAGGCGTGACCCGGGAGATGGCGTCAATGTCGTCTTGGTCGAAGTCGACGCCGGCCTCCTGCGCCGCTGCGAGCAGGTGCAGGACGGTATTGGTGGAGCCTCCCATGGCGACATCGAGGCGCATCGCGTTGCTGAAGGCCTTCTTGGTGACGATCGACAGCGGCAGGACGGAGTCGTCGTCCTCGTCGTAGAAGCGGCGGCACAACTCGACGGCGAGCTTGCCGGCGCGGACGAACAGGTCGCGGCGGGCGGCTGCCGTCGCGAGCGTCGAGCCATTGCCGGGTAGGGCCAGGCCAACGGCTTCCAACAGGCAGTTCATCGAGTTGGCGGTGAACATGCCGGCGCACGACCCACAGGTCGGGCAGGCGTTCTTCTCGATGCGGTCCAGCTCGTCATCGGTGATGTTCGGGTCGACGGCGGCCGTCATCGCGTTGATCAGGTCCAAAGACTTCCCTTCACCGTCGCGGATGACGGTCCTGCCGGACTCCATCGGACCGCCGGAGACGAACACGGTGGGGATGTTGAGGCGCAGCGCGGCGAGGAACATGCCGGGGGTGATCTTGTCGCAGTTGGAGATGCACACCAGGGCGTCGGCGCAGTGGGCGTTCACCATGTACTCAACGGAGTCGGCGATCAGTTCGCGGCTCGGCAACGAGTACAGCATGCCGCCGTGGCCCATCGCGATGCCGTCGTCGACGGCGATGGTGTTGAACTCCCGTCCGATAGCGCCGGCCTCCTTGATGGCGTCGCTGACCAGGCGGCCCATGTCGCGCAGATGGACGTGGCCCGGAACAAACTGGGTGAACGAGTTGGCCACGGCGATGATCGGCTTGCCGAAGTCAGAGTCGGCTACGCCGGTGGCCCGCCACAGGGCGCGTGCACCGGCCATGTTGCGGCCGTGGGTGGAGGTGCGGGATCGAAGCGCGGGCATGTCTCTCCTTCGCGTGCGGGATCGGCCAATTCTAGAGCCGGGCGCGCCGCCGACGGCGGACCCGTCTGCGGCCTCTCCGGGGCCTAAGCGGTAGGCGCAAAGCGGGCGGGTCGTCGCGGGTGAAGATCCATTCCGGATCGGTCAGCATCCGAGCCGCCGACAGTCCCGCGACCATCGCGACGACGCCGAGCAGCGTCGCGATGCCCTGCGCGACGGCGAGTTGCACCTCGCCGGCATCGAACCTGAGCAGGGTCCGCAGTGCGGACGACCCAGGCACCATGACCAGCAGCGTCGGCACCGTCATGATGATTTTCTCGAGGCGGAGCAGCCTGCCGGCAATGGCGCACCCGAGTCCCATCGCGGCACACGCTACGAACACGGCGACGTGGTCGACGACGCCGGCATCGGTCATCGCCAGCCGGATCGCGTTGCCACCGATTGCGATGATCCCGGATACCGCCGCAGTGCGCAAAGGCGAGTTGAGCATCAGGGCCCAGCCGAAGACCGCGGTGAAGCTGGCGGCGGCGCGCAACGCCCACAGGGCTGGCTCCGCGACCTCGGGGGGCGGTGCCGGCTCGGGCGGTATACCGCCGATCCGGGCCATGATCCACACGCCAATGGTGATCGCGATGAAGATCATCACGGCATAGACCATGCGCGGGATGCCGGCGGTCAGGTCGAGGCGAGTCAGCTCCAGGCCGGCCGTCACGAGGGGGAAACCGGGGACCAGGAAGATCGACGCGCACATGAAGCCGGCGTTGAAGTGCGGGCTTGGGCTCCCCAGCAGCTGCGCCAAAGCCCAGCCGGCCAGCAGGTAACCGGCCGAGGCCGTGAGCGCGGCTGAAACGACCACGGCTAGGTGATTGACCTGCCAACGACCGAGACGCCGGAACATCAGGTAAGCCAGCGCGGACGCGGGCAGCACGGCGACGACCTCGCGCCCCCCGCCACCGGCGAGGACCGCGACGGACCCGCACGCCAGGGCGACGAGGAGGCCGCGCAGCCACGCCGGGTAGAGCTTCGGCGTGGCCTCGATCGCGTCGAGACGGGCGGTCAGCTCGGTGGCGGTGATCCGCTCCGGCATCTCGTTGCTGAGGCGCTGCAAAAGTTCGATGCGGTGGGCGTCGACCCCGGGCCTGCCGACCTCCGAGACCATGGTCCGGAAGACGCGGCGCCGCTCGACCGTCATGGTGAGTTCGGTAAACCCGATGGCGGCCTGGACTCTCCCCAGCCCCAGAGCGGACGCGGC
This sequence comes from uncultured Propionibacteriaceae bacterium, assembly GCA_945875065.1. Taxonomy (GTDB): domain Bacteria; phylum Actinomycetota; class Actinomycetes; order Propionibacteriales; family Propionibacteriaceae; genus Arachnia. The sequence continues at coordinate 13,955 of CAMCJC010000022.1, forward strand.
TCGGATCATCAGCTGCCGCACCCGCAGGGCGCTGGTGCCCGCCCCGAGCATCATCCGCCCTGCGCGGGCCACGGCTTCGGTGCGGCGGATCAGATGCCTGGGCTCCAGGGAGTCCTCGTGAACCTGATCCCCCAGGCATTCAGGGTCGAGCTGCATCACGTGTGGTCAGTCTACGCCGGGTGCCGGGTGCGGCCGACGCGATCGCCGGCCGCACCCTCGACTCAGCTGCAGCCGCTCGTCGAGCCGCAGCCCTCGCACACGTAGCAAGAACCGCTGGGCCGCATCTTCGTGCCGCAAGTCATGCACAGGGGCGCGTCCACGGCCTGACCGGTCAGCGACTCCATCAGTTCGGCCGTGGTGTGGGCATCCAGCAGCGAGGGCTGGCGGGCACCATCGACGTCGAAGGAATCGTAGGCGTCGTTGCGGAGTGTCTCCGGCTCCGGCAGCTCGGCTTCTTCCTCCTCGGACAGGTATGAGCCGGTCTCGACGTACCGGGCCCGCTCTGCGGCGGTGTAGATGCCGAGTTCGGCACGCTCGTCGAAGCTGAGGTAGTCAAGCGCGAGCCGCCGGAAGATGTAGTCCATGAACGACTGGGCGATCCTCACCTCCGGGTCGTCGGTCATACCGGCCGGCTCAAACTTCAGGTTCGTGAACTTCTGAACGAAGCTCTCCAGCGGCACGCCGTATTGCAGGCCGATGGACACAGCGATGGAG
>CAMCJC010000023.1 GCA_945875065.1 uncultured Propionibacteriaceae bacterium
CTTCCTTTGTGACTTCGATCAGCATGCGGCTATTCTATCTGAAACCGCCCGGTTCTCACTCTCGAAGAACATCCCGGCAAACGATTTTGTTTAATGCCAGCCATAATCAAACATATGCGCAGACGAACAGTCACGATACTTGCATCTGTGTTGTACCTTGCATGCACCTTCGTCACGCAGCCATCACATGCCAACCCGCCTCCAGCGCCGCATTTCAACATCGTCCATCTTGGAGACTCGTACTCGGCCGGCAACGGGGCCGGCGCCTATCACAGCGTGCCGCAGTGTTTCAGGAGCGCCAACAACTGGGGCCGGATCGCATCGGACCACCTGACGGCCGCCGGTGTTCGCAACACCTACGAGAACCGCGCCTGCTCCGGGACGAAAATCGAGAATATTTTCTCGGGCAACGAGGCCGAGGAAGCCACATCGACCTTATTCCGGGCCCCAAGCTTCTCGGATGCATTACAGCACCTACGAGACAAAGATGTTTGCGGAACCATAGTCGGGCAGGGCGGAGTGAGGTACATCGACTACCAGTTGCGCGTCAACGACGATCCTCCCGGGGCTCCACTCTACGAGTACAAGTGCAAGATCGTCCTTGAACCACAAGCCAACGCCGTCACGAGCGACACAGATCTAGTCCTCCTCACTATCGGCGGCAATGATATCAATTTCGGCGAGATCGTGAGTAAGTGCTTCGGTCCATCGATCTTCGGAATCAATCTACGGCAAAACAAGGAACTCTGCGCTGACTTGATTCTCACTGCCGAAGCAAATCTTAAAGGCGTCATGGACGAGGTCGAGAAGACAATCCGCTCGCTACTCACCGAGAGGATGGCCGGCAACCCGACATCTCAAGTCGCATTGTCGAGCTATCCGCTGCTGAGCACGGACGTGAACCTTGGCTTGATCCGCGACTCGGGCGAGTTCTTCCCTGCGGTCCAGAAGATTCGACAGTTGGGGTTAACTGGGCGCGAGTATCAACGGGCCCTCGTGGCACGCCTGAATGCGGAGTTTCCCGGACGGGTGCGGCTGATCGACACGCCTCCGACGGACTTCGCCGGGCACGAACCGAACCCGATCCTCGGGCAGCCGAACCCCCAGAGGTGGATCAACGAGATCCTGGAGACCGAGGGCGATGACGACGGCAGCGGCCGCATCACGTCAAGGCGCACATTCGAAGAACGGGAGAGCTTCTGGCACCCCAACGTGAAGGGACATCGCGAGTGGGGCGGTCTTGTGACATCCTCGACCCACACTAACGCCCAGCCGACGGATGGATCAGCCCGCGCTCCATTTGATGTTGCGATCGTGCTCGCCAACTCCTCGGCACTGACCGCCAATCCCGCAACAGTAGCCGCCGTCAACGACACCGTCGCGGCGTTTGCCGGCCACGATACTCGGTTCGCGATCGTCACCCCGCAGGACGCACAACGGCAAGCCCAGTCCATGGGCAGCTACCCATCGGACGCGACCCAAGGCTTCACCTCCGATGTCGATGCTGTTGCCCATGCCGTCCAACAGGCGAGTCTCCAAGCCACCCCGGCTGAATCGAAGGCAGTCCCGGGGGGGGAATCGATGCCGCCCTGAATCTCCCAGACTGGCGCTCCACCGCCAGCAAGGCCGTGATCGTCGTCGGGGATGCGCCAGGCTCCTCTGACCCTGTTTCCGGTCAAGCTTGGGAGCAGCTCAAGAAGCGAGCGGCCGAGATGAACATCGGCCGCATCTCTGCCATCGGCCCCGACACGGTCGCTTCGAGCCCACTAGCAGACCTGGTAGCCAGCACCGAGGGACAGATCGTGACGTCCGATGACTCGGGGCTACCCGAGGCACTCAAGACCGAGTTTTCGGATCTAGAGGATTCGCCCGGTGCCTGGCTGCAGGGACCGTTCGTCGCCAAGGTCGGCGATCTCGTGACCTTCGACGCCCGTGGCAGCTACGCTACCGGCGGCAGCGAGATCGTCAAGTACGAGTTCGACCTCGATTCCGACGGCGAATTCGAGGTCCAGCAGACCACGGGCCTAGCGACCAGAACCTACGACCACGAGCTGTGGGGGTTCGCCGGCGTACGAGTCACCGACGCTCAAGGCCGAAGCGCGATCGCCCGCTCGTCTCTCGACATCACACGCGACGGCGACACGGTCCCGGACGAGTTCGACAACTGCGTCGACGTTCCCAATCCAGTCCAGTTCGACGACAACGGGAATGAAATCGGTGACGCCTGCGAGGACTTCGACAAGTTTGAGGTCATTCCCCAAGACCTGGTTCCCCCGCCGAGCCCATCTCCCACGCCGACGCTGCCACCAACGGAGACACCTGCACCAACGCCAACACCGCCTCCAGCCCCAACCTCCACGGCGACCCCAGCCCCTTCGACTACCCCGACGAGTTCCCCAACACGATCGTCGTCGATGGCACCGACGAAACTGCCGTCGGCGAGCCCAACGTCCTCACAGCCGGGTAGCCCGACGGCATCACCGGACCCATCAAGCAGCCCCAGTACCGCCCCCATCCCCGACGGCTACACGGCCGACTTCGCTCCCCAACCCCACCGGCTGGCCCAGTCCATCGCTAGCACCGCCAACAACGGCACCGCCGACGAACTCAACGGTACCGACGCCCGCGCCTAGCCCGCTGCCGACGCCCACTCCTCCACCGGTCAAGCCTGGGCCCCCGGACACCGGCGCATAGAGGACCGGGGCCCCACCGCTCGGACCTCGACCAGCGGTACAACGCGTCGCAGGCGGCCCAAAAGCCCGGCCTCGGCTGCCACGTGTGACGCGTTGTACCGCCATTTCTCTCTTGCTTACCTTTTGGTAGTCACGCACGCTGACTACCAAAAGGTAAGGAGCAATCGTGGGGAAGAGGGAGTTCAGCGGGAAGGTGTCGTCGCCGGAGTCGTTGGGGCGACTCCGGCAGCAGTCGCGCCTAGCCGCCCGGCTCACGCAGCGCGAACTTGCCGAACAGCTAGGTATCTCGCAGCGGTACGTCTGGGAGATCGAGGCCGGCAAGCCGTCGCTGTACACCGACCGACTGTTCGCCTACATGCGCGCGACTGGCATGCGCCTGACCGCGTCGATCGAGGTGGACGAGGAGCTGCTCACTGGGTGACCTCGTCGTCGACCTCCACGGCATCCGAATCGGCCAGCTTCGCGGCCCTGTCCATCGCGATCCCGCTGACTTTGGTTCCCCGGCGCGCCGGTCGGCCGCACCGTCAAGCGTGGTTCGCCGGCCTCCTCCCTGAGGGGCCGATGCCGTAGCGCCTCGCCACCAAGGCCGGTGCCCCCTTAGGACGTCATCGCCCTGGTCATCGAACGCTATTACCGGGGGTCCGAACGCATCCACCAGGAGGACTTCAGCCAGGTGTTGGGCCTTATCGGGGACCAGAAGTACCAGCGCATCGGCGGCAGCGCGAGCCTGACTCGAATCGCGAAGACTATCCGCCACCTGCCCGGCGACCCGCCCGCATGGCTGCTGCGCATGGCGACTTTGGCGGTCGCTGTCGGCAACCTGCACGCAAAGAACCTTGCCATCCTGCATCCCCTGGGTGGCGATCCGACGCCCGCACCCGCCCTACGACGTGGTGCCGTTGGCCCACCGCCCGAGCGGCGGAGAGCTGGCGCTAGCCGTCGCCGGCGAATACCAACACGCAGCCATCACGGCTCAGCACCTCATCGACGAGGCCGCCTCGTGGGGGTTCGAGGCGGCCTCGCGCGCCGCGTAGTCGCCGCGACCTGCGAGCGGATCCGCGACTTCGCCGGGGACAACAACCCCCATCCCCTAGCGCACCCACTCCTGACGACCGCGATCGTCGCCTTCTGCGAGAGGCTCCTGGCCGGGCGACCGGCCGGCGTCACCCCTTGATACACAGGAGCGTCTGGAGCCTGGCCACGACCTCCACCAGATCCGCCTGGGCCGCGATGACCTCGTCGATGTCCTTGTAGGCCGCAGGGATCTCGTCGACGACCCCCTGGTCCTTCCGGCATTCGATACCAGCGGTCTGGACGGCCAAGTCCTCGGTGGTGTACCGCCGCTTCGCCTCCGCCCGCGACATCCGACGCCCGGCACCGTGCGACGCGGACTGGAACGACGCGTCGTTGCCAAGGCCCCGCACGATGTACGAGCCGGTGCCCATCGACCCGGGGATCACGCCGAGGTCACCCAGCCCAGCTCGAATCGCACCCTTACGGGTGACGATGAGCTCGAGGTCGTCGTAGGTCTCCACGGCCACGTAGTTGTGGTGGCAGCGGATCGGCTCGTCGAACTTGATGCCCGGGATCCGGTGGGTCAGCTCGTCGCAGATGCTGGCGAGCATGACGTCGCGGTTGAGCAACGCGTACGCCTGCGCCCACCACAGGTCGTGCAGGTAGTTATCGAGCTGCGGGGTGTGGGCGAGGAAGACGGCGAGGTCACGGTCGACGAGGCCCTTGTTATGGGTCAGCTGCTGCGCCACCTCCATGTGTTCGGTGGCGAGCTTGTTTCCGATCCCCCGCGACCCCGAGTGCAGCGTCACCCAGATGCGACCGTCGTCGCCGGCGCACAGCTCGATGAAGTGGTTGCCCCCGCCGAGAGTCCCGACCTGGTTGATGGCCTTCGACTCCAGTCGCCTAAACGTCGACGACTTCTCGTGCGCCCTGAGCGACGCGAATCCACCCGCGATCTCCCGGAACCGCCGACTGAGGTCGCGGTGTTGATCGATCGCTCGCGCGTGGTCGCGGTGGGCTCCGTTTCCGACGGGTACGCCCCGCTCAATCCCGAACCGCAGCCGGCTCAGGTCATCGGGGAGGCTCTCGGGGGCGATGCTGGTGCGGACGGCCGTCATCCCGCAACCGATGTCGACGCCTACGGCCGCCGGAGCGACCGCTTGGTGCATCGCGATCACCGACCCGACCGTCGCTCCCTTGCCGTAGTGGACGTCGGGCATCACGCGCAGCCCGTGAGTCCACGGCAGGGCCGCGACGTTACGCAGCTGCCGGAGCGCGGAATCCTCGATGCCGGCCTCGTCGGCCCACATGAGGGTGTTTTCGGTGCCGCTCAGGGGCACCGGGTACGTGGACATTTCTCCTCCTTTAATCTTCGGGTGAAAGGCGTCGCCTCTCGAACCCAGGCACGCAAAATACGGACCAGAAAAAGGGGGAACGGCTACGAGAGGCGTGACGTCAGCGGACTTTTAGGGCACGCAGCGATGACGCGGCGCTATCACACGGTCGCTGCATCGTTCTGCCTCTCGGATAATCACGCCTTCTTGGCGCGGCTACCTACGATGCCACAGTCTCGAGGCCACACGCAAGGGGACCTTCAGGATGCAATCAGTAGAACCCCGATACCGGCGTTGGGCCACGACGAAATCAGGGTCGTTGGAAGCTTGCCCCCAGCGGGGACTGCCATATCCCAGGACCGCCTCGACGACAGCAAGGACGAGGTCCAGCAGGACTCGGGTGGCCCCAAGGTCACGGCCACGAGCGAGCTGGGGACGCCATCATCCGCCAGATATTGCACAAACGTATAGTTTGTTATACGCTCGTATCATGAACTCAGACCTAACAGCCCGCGCCCGCCTCCGCGACGCGACGATCAGCCTCGTCGCGGACGGTGAGACACCAACCGCGCGCACCGTCGCCGCCAGAGCAGACGTCTCCGTAGGCCTGATCCGCCACCACTTCGGCACGATGGCCGGTCTGCTGGAGGCGTGCGACGAGCACATCGCCTCCCTTGTCAGGGACGTCAAACACGACCAAATCCGCGGCCCGATACCGAACGTCTTCGCCACCCTCCAGGCCGCCGGAGAGCAGCGCGTCATGAGCTACCTCGCCCACCGGCTGACAGAGTCGAGCCAGGCCATCGACGCCCTCGTCGACCAGGTCGCAGCCGACGCCGCCCGCTACTGGCAGGAGGCCATCGACGCCGGCCTCGCCCGCCCCGTAGCGGACCTTGTCACCGCCGCCCGCATGTCGACGCTGTACGCACTCGGCACGCTCGTCCTGCACAAGCAGCTTCAGCGGCTCCTCGACATCGACATCACGGCCCCCGACCTCGCGTCACAACCCGGCCTCGCCGCCTACATCCGCGTCCAGTTCGACCTGTTCGGCGGCCTCCTGAAGCCCGATGTCGTCGAGCAGTACACCGCCCAACTCCAGGCCGCCGAAACCCCAAAGGAGTAACCATGAAAGCCATCGAAACCAGCAACCTCGTCAAGCGCTTCGGGCACTTCACCGCGCTAAAGGGCATCGACCTGGAGGTCCGCGTCGGCGAAATCTTCGGCTTCCTCGGCCCCAACGGCGCTGGCAAGTCGACGACGATCCGCATCCTCCTCGACGAGATCCGCGCGACCTCAGGCAGCGCCGCCATTCTCGGCCTCGACTCCCGCCGCGACGCCGTCGCCGTCCACGCTCAACTCGGCTATCTGCCCAGCGACTTGGCCCTCTACCCCAAGCTGACCGGGCGCGAGACCCTGCGGTTCCTCGCGAAACTACGCGGCAAGGCCGACTGGCAACTAGTGGACGACCTCGCCAACCGCCTCGACGCGAACCTCGACAAGCGCGTTGGCGAGCTAAGCTCCGGCAACCGCCAGAAGGTCGGGCTGATCGCGTGCCTGATGCATCGCCCGGAGCTGGCGATCATGGACGAACCGAACGCCGGCCTCGACCCCCTCGTCCAGCACGAGTTCCACACCCTGCTGAAAGAGGTCGCCGCCGACGGCCGCACCGTCTTCCTGTCCTCCCACACCCTGTCCGAGGTGCAGCGCGTCGCCGACCGGGTCGCGATCATCCGACGCGGCGAACTCGTCGCCGTCGAGAACGTCGCCGACCTGCGGTCGATGCGGCAGGTCGAGTTGGTCCTCGACCGCACGCCCGATATTGCCGACCTGAACGTGCGCGGTGCCCACGACGTCGTCGTCCAGGACAATCGCGCCACCATGAACTTCGACGGCGACCTCGGACCCCTGCTGACCGCCGTCGGCTCCCATTACCAGATCGTCGACGTCTCCGCCCACGACGCCGACCTCGAGGACGTCTTCCTCCAGTTCTACGAGGAGCAGCGATGACCACCCTCTGGCTCCGCGACCTGCGGCCCCGCATCGTCGGCATCGTCGCCGTCGTGACAAGTATCTTCGTATTCACACTCATTGCGATGTGGATGTCGCAGTCGATGGACAAGAGCATCTACGAAGCCCTCCCCGAAGCAATGCTCACCATGACTGGCGTCCCCTCAGGCGCCAGCATCGAGGTCATGGCCTATTCGCAGATGATCGCGTTCCTCGGCGCGCTGACCGCCGCCGGATACGCGGTCGCCGTCGGGACCGGGGTCGTCGCGGGGCAGGAACGCGCCCGGCTGCTGCAGGTCACGCTGGCGCAGCCGCTGTCCCGCTCCCGCGTAGCCGCGACGAAGGCCGTCACGCTCGTGGTCGTAGTCGCGATCATCTCGGCCGGCCTGTGGGCGACGTCCCTCCTAGCCGCTGCCCCGTTCGACATCCGGCTCGGCGACAGCCACCTCGTCGCGCTCGCCGTCGCCCTCGGGGCGAACGCCCTGTTCTGCGGGGCTGTCGCGTTCGCCATCGGCGCAGCGACCGGTAACCCCTCGCTAGCCGGCAACGTCGCGTCCATCGTGGTCGTCGTCGGGTGGCTGCTGGCCGGGCTGCTGCCGTCGTGGTCGAAGACCGCGGACTTCGTCGACTACATCCCCTGGTCGTGGTATTCCAAGCCTCAGGTGCTCGTCAATGGGCTCGACGGCGGCCGGCTAGCGCTCCTGCTCGGCGGATCGGCGGTTCTGATCGCGGTCGGGATCGCGTGTTTCGTGCGTCGCGACCTCACCACCATCGCCCCGCGGAGCCTGGCCGACCGGCTCGCGGCCCTGATGCCGACGCGCTCCGGGGTCAGTCGGAAGAACGGCCGCACCCCGTCGCTCCTCGGCTTGACGCTGTCCAGGCGCGGCGGGCTGCTGGTGACGGTCGCGTCGATCATGTCAGGCATGGGCATCCTGCTCGGCCCCATGTACGAGCAGATGGCACCGCAGGTCGCGTCGCTGTCGACGACGATGCCCAAGGAGATTTTCGAGATGTGGGGCGCCGGCGACATGAGCACCCCCGCCGGGTTCTACTGGGGCGAGATGTTCGGCTTGCTGGGGCCAGCGGCGGTCATCGCGCTCGGGGTCGCCGTCGCGGCCGGAATGGGTGCCGACGAGCAGGAACGCCGCCTGCGGTCGGTGCTCGCCGTGACGACACGCGCCCGCCTGGCCGCCGTGCACGTCGGGGCGCAGGTCGCGCTGGTCGTCGGCGCGGCGGCCGTCACCGGGCTCGCTCTCTGGTGCGGAGCCGCGCTCGGCAAGTTGGACCTGCCTGCCGGCAACATCCTCGGCGCTTCGGTGCACCTAGCCGCGCTCGGCTTGTTCGTCTCGGCGACGGCGCTGCTCGCAGCGGCCGTGGCGGGCTCGTCGTCGGCCGCGACCTGGACGGGCGTCGGCGTCGCCGTCATCGGATACGGCATCGACGTCGCGGTCAAGATGGTCTCCAAGTACGCCGACTGGGGCGTCGTCAGCCCGTTCCACTGGTACGGGTCGTCGCAGCCGCTGGCGAACGGGGCCGACTGGGCGCACGTAGCGGTGCTGGTCGCGGGCGCGGTCGCGTTCTGGGCGGCGGCGTTCCCGCTGTTCCAGCGGCGCGACCTCACCGCCTAGGGGCCGCCCAGCGGGGGTCGCGACGCAGCGAACCGCACCGGCAGAGCCATCCCCCTCTAAGGCCAAGGACCCTCCACGCCCCTCCCGATACCGACACCGATACCTCCCAGAGGGTGTGCACGAATCGCCGGGCCAGGTGAACCGGCCTTGCAAACCCCCTAGCCGTGCACACCCCCGTTCACCCAAAACGGCGATTCGCGCCCACAAGGGGCGGCCAGGTCGTCGCCTTATCCGGCCAGTTCACGCGTCGCGCGGCATCAGAAGATCATCGCGACGGTGCCCGCGGTCAGCAGGACGAGGCCGACGGCGTAGCGGCGGGTGGGTCGCTCGCGCAGGATGAGCATGGAGAACGCGACCGTGACGAGGATGCTGAGCTTGTCGATCGGGACGATGACGCTCGCCGGGCCGTCCTGCAAGGCACGGTAGAAGCAGAGCCACGACGCGCAGGTCGCGACGCCGGACGCCAGGATCAGGGCGATTTCTCGTCGTGGGGTGCGTCGCACGTCGCCAAGGCGGCCGGTCGCGACGACAAGCACCCACGCCATAACGAGGACGACGGCGGTGCGGATCGCAGTGCCGAGGTTCGACTCGACGCCCTCGATCCCAAGCTTCCCGAGGATCGCGGTCAGGGCGGCGAAGCCCGCAGAGCCTAGGGCGAAGAAGAGCCAGCCGCCGCCGGAGGCGACCGCGGCGGGCAGGTCGCGCACGTCGTCGCGGTCAAGCATCAAGACGGTGCCGACGCAGATCGCGACCACCCCCATTACCCCCAGCCAGCTGAGCCGCTCCCCGAGCAGCGCCAGTGCGAGAAGGACGGTGAGGACCGTCGACAGTTTGTCGATCGGCGCGACCTTCGAGACCTCGCCGAGCTGTAGAGCCTTGAAATAGCAGAGCCAAGACGCCCCGGTCGCGATGCCAGAGGCGACGAGAAATACGAGGGTGCGACCTTCGATCCGCGCTAAGTCCCCGCTGGAGCCCACCAGAAGCGCCATCAGGCAGGCCCCGAGCAGCACCACGGGCGTGCGGATCGCGGTGGCGACGGTCGAGTCGGTGTGCCGGATTCCGGCCTTAGCCAGCACGGCCGTCAGCCCGGCGAACAGCGCCGACAAGCCAGCGAAGAGCAACCACACGGAGCCAGCCTACGAGGTTTTGCGAGCGATGCTCCACGGCTTGAGACGTTAAAGTATCGCTGCCCGGAAGTCGCTTTCGATTAAGTGGGGTGCAAGCGTGTACTGACTTGAAGTCGCCACGGTGGCTGCAGTGGTAGTCGCGGTCTGGTCCTCATGGCGCGCGCACGAGGAGATCCGGCGCGATCGAGAAGCTGACTGGTTGCGCCACCGTCATTCGGAAGCCGTTGCTCTATTGGAGGCATTCGAGCTCGTTTACGGGGTGGATCCCGCCACGCCACCTGGTGAGGAGCGATCGCCTGACAGCATCCGCCTGGAGTACTACGCCCGATTCGTGGCGCAGTTGCGAGGCTCTGCCGAGGAGCTGCCCATAACCCGCGGCACCGCGTTCGGCCACTGGCCGTACGGAGCTGATGATCCAGACGAGCATGCTCATTTGAAGGCCGCACCGGCCCTCGGGGATCCCGAGCGGGAGGAGGACCTCTTTATGAAAATGCGTGGCGAGATCGTCGGCGCAATCGAGAACATTCACCGTAAGCTCCAGGGCCACCGCGTCTAGGCACAGGTTCTTCTGACCTCGGAGTGTCACGCCAAGGCGCAATAGGCAGAAATCACTTACCGATACCGCAAGATCACCTCGTTCATGACCGGTCACCTGAGGTGATCGTAATCGCCGCCTACCACTGCACTAGCCAATTCGGGAGGTCGTCCCCCGCAGCCAAATCAGACCGCGCTACCCGCCCGCTCCACCACCACACCACCTCTAGAGGACGACAGGCCAGGAGGCCCGCTACCATTGAGTCATGAGGATCCTGCTCCACGCATGGGGTTCACGCGGGGACGTCCAACCAATGGTGGCCTTAGGATGCGGATTAGCCGAACACGGACACCAGGTCGCTATCGCCGCCTCCCTTGACTTCAGGGAAACGGTTACCGCCAGCGGCTTGGATTATGAAGAGATAAACGCCTCAGTCGCTGAACTATCCCGCACTACAGCAGGCCGAGAGTGGCTCGGGGGGCAAGCCCGCAACCAAAGCCGAGAGCTACGCGCGATGCAAGATTTCTTCGCATCAGCCGCCGACCCTATCGCCCGTATGTTGATCCGAACCTGTGACTGCGACCAGATCATCACAACGAGGTTCCTCCTTGAAGCAACGCTGACCTTACGCAAGAATAACCTGACAGTAGCCATGCTGCAGCCAGATTTCACCACTCGAGATGGCCGTTCATCTATCGCTGCCCCCGTCCCGGAGGCATCATCCATAAACCGGATAGTCACCCACTTTTACCAGCGCGCGGCACGACGCTTCTTCGCGCCTTTCGCCAAGGCCATCTGTCGCCTAACAGGCTTCCCACGGATGAGTTTTCACCAGCATCACAACTATGAATCAGAACTTCTACATCTTCTTGCCTCATCTCCTGCCATGACACCGATTCCCGCCGACATTCACCTCAATGCGGAGGCAACAGGATTCTGGCAACTTCCCGCCCCAACAGACTATTCCCCGCCTGCCGCTCTCAAGAGTTTCTTAAACACCTCCCCCGCACCCATCTATATCGGTTTCGGATCGATGAACACAGCAGAACCAGCAGCCCTCTCTCGCCTCATTACTCAGGCACTTCAAGCATGCGACGCGCGAGCGGTTATTCACCGAGGAGCAGCTGACCTCACTATTCCCACCACGATGGCCTATACGGTTGACCATATCCCGCACTCATGGTTATTCCCTCAGGTTGCGGCGGTAATCCACCACGGCGGCGCAGGCACAACGGGAAACGCCACCCGCGCAGGAGTCCCTCAAGTCATTATCCCGCATATGGGCGACCAGTATTTCTGGGGAAGGCGACTGCATGAGCTAGGAGTTTCTCCTGCACCCATTCCTCGCAAAGAGATGACTGCGACAAGGCTCACGAACGCTATCATGGCTACCCGCGACCCGGCGCTGGTGTCGAAGGCCGCAAAGTTGGGGAAAACACTGGCGACCGAGGACGGAGTATCCGCTGCTATCGCCTCGCTGGAACGGTCATGGACTAGATCTTACCCTCATCGATAATGAATCATTGCGGCCCCGCAACACACCTCCTGCCTAGAAGGCGCGCTCTACGAATCATTTCCACGGTCTTTCCATCCACAGCGCAAAGCACACCATGCCACTGTCGACGCAAAGGGGATCACCCAGAACCAACAATAGCCGCACTCACCTCCCAGTACTCATCTGGCTCCACCTCGGGCCCAATGACTCACGGGGGGCGGCAGCACAAGGGAAGTCATCGCTAGGGGCAAGCCGCCTTCGCTTCGAAAAACATCCCACTTGGATTCCTCCAGAAAACGGCCAGAAGTGGATTTTTGAGCCACACTTGGGGCACCACTGGTACTTGTGAATAAAACACCAACCCAGGCCGAGAATCGCCCCGGCCGCGAGCGCGCCACACGGCGACGACGAAAAGGGCTATGCCCGGCGCAGCAACGACCAGAACAGCCTCGTTTCCAATTCCACGCCGGTCTATGGGGTTCAGGATATGGTCGCAGCAGGCCACGCCCGGGCGGCCGAGAGAGCATAGAGATATGACGTTCACCCGCACCTCGACCGCACGCGTCGCCACCGACCGACCCGCGCGCTATGGCAAGCAGCTGACAAGCCACTTCGGCAACAAGATCACGGCCACCTGGGATGCGGAGGCCCAGAACGGCTCCCTGACGTTCGACCGCGACGGCCAGACCACAGGCACCGCAGACCTGACCTGCGAACCGGAGCACCTGGTCCTGACCCTACGAGCCGACAACGAACACGTCGAACGCCTAGAGGAAGTCGCCGGCCGCCACCTGGCGCGCTTCGGTGCCAAAGACCAACTGGTGGTCAGCTGGGTCCGCGACGACGGCCAGCCGGGCACGACCCAAGGCCCGTGCCGGCCGGAGTGAACATCCGTTTTCGAGCTGGGGACCCCGTCGACATGCGTACTGCATTTGATCCATGGCGAAGACAATCGGGCGTCGATCGCCCCAGGTGACCGAGCGCAAGCTCAATGTCACGGAAAATGGCACGCCGCGCTGGCGGGTCGTAGCCTTCAGCGACGACAAGCAAATGCTCAACGCCGCCCTTGGCCTTGGCTAGCTCGCCCGACGCAGTTGGTTCCGCACCTCGATCGCCAGCGCGGCGATCAGCAGTGCCAGCGCCGGCAGGAGCAACCACGCACGGTGGTGCTGCAACGGCGGCACGAACGATGCCGCCACCAGGGCCGTGACCAGGAACGTCAGTGCCACCACAATGCGTCGGTCCTTGCTTAGTTTGCTCGTCGCCATGTCACGTTCCCTCCCGTTTGGTCCCTCTGTCCACAGTACGCCCCGTCGTGCGGGTTTGCAGCGGAACCAGGACATTCGACCCGGGTAGGTTGAGGTCATGTCGCTTCCCGAGGAACTGATTGCCGGACTCACCGTCACCAAAGTGTCGCCCGTGCACGGCGGGGACATCGCCCGCGCGTACCGCCTCGACACCCCGGCCGGGCCGGTTTTCCTCAAGACCCATCCCTCGCCGACGCCGCTGCTTTTCGAGCGGGAGGCGCGCGGTCTGCGGGCCCTTCGCGCTGCCGCCGGGCCGGACTTGAGAGTGCCTGAGGTGCTGGCCTCCTCTCCGCGCGGGCTACTTCTGGAGTGGATCGCCGAGGGGCGCCGCGACGCGGCCTCCGAGATCGCGCTCGGGGCTGGGCTGGCCGCGCTGCATCGCCACCCGGCACCGCACTTCGGCGGTTTGGACGGCGACGAGTCGGGCTACCTCGGGTCGGTTGAAGTGGATCTCACTCCCTCGACGTCCTGGCCCGAGTTCTACCTGGAGCGCCGCGTCCGTCCCCTCACGCGCCGCGCCATCGCCGAGGGCGAACTGCCCGACCAGGCGCTGCGGCTGCTCGACGACCTCGCCCCGCGCGTCAGCGAACTGTGCGGACCGCCGGAGCCGCCGTCGCTGGTCCACGGCGATCTATGGGCCGGTAACCGCCTGGTCGACGTCGCGGGCGTCAACTGGTTGATCGATCCGGCCGCGCACTACGCCCACCGCGAGTTCGACCTAGCGATGATGCTCTTGTTCGGCGGCTTCGGTCGCGAGGCGTTTGCCACCTACCACGAGGCCTATCCCCTAGCCGACGGCTGGCAGCAGCGAGTCCCGTGGCACCAGCTGACGCCGCTGCTCGTCCACGCCATCCTGTTCGGCGGCGGCTACGGCGCATCCGTTATGGCGACGCTGCGCGACCTCGCGCGTTAGTTCACCAGCCGAGCCCGTCGCTGGGTCGGAACGCACCCTAGTGGCGGGAAACTGCGATTATCTGCACGATAACCCGCTGAAATGACATAACGTCACCGGGGGAGGCCGCCGGAGGGCTGGTCCAGGACCGGTCGGCAGGACCGCATCGAAAACGCTCGGGGCGTCGCGGTGTGCGACGCCCCGAGCGCTGGGTAGAGGTCAGTTGCCAGCGGCGTTCATCATCGGATTGACCAGCGCGCCGCGGTTGACGGCGACGCCGGGCTTGACGGTGTTGCCGGTCGGGTCGATGGCCTTCGCGACATCCCCCGGGAGCGGCTTGCCGGACTTCTCAGCCGGGCTACCGGGCTTGATGTTGTAGTTGCTCTTCTTGTAGTCGCCGTTGCCGGGCGCCTCGGACACGAAGAACGGGTTCTGCTCGCGAGGACCGAACAGATCGAGGGCGTGCGCATCGCGACCGTCGATGCCACCGCTGATGCGGCCGTCCTTCGAGATCTCGCCCGCCGACTTGTAGACCTGGTCGATCGGGTGGCCGCCCGGGAAGTCCCACGTGAACAGTCCCGGCTCGTTCTGCGCGCTGCTG